>NZ_RJOG01000009.1:0-68511 GCF_003942965.1 Streptococcus mitis
CAACCAACTTCATTAAAGGAATACTGAAATAAAGAAATCTTTTCTTTATTTTTTGGAAATTATTGAATGAAAAAAAATATTATTCATTCATAGAAGATTACTACACTATAGGAGTTAAAAATGAAACGAGGGAAAAAAATGTTCATAATTATTCTAACTACACTTGGAGTGCTCGGCTTTATATCTTGGGGAATCATTACCTATCTTGGACGAAGTCAAACTTTATCGATAAAATCCATTGAAAATCCCAGCGGAGATTTGTATTTAGTTCACATCACAAAAACAAAAAATCAAATATGGCAAGCTGGCTCCTATGCTCAGTTTAAGCTTCCTGACAGTTCGTTTGGTCTAGACAAAAGTCCAGTAAAGGAGGATCAGGCTAGCCGATGGCTAACCCTTGCTTCCACTCCTGATGAGGATGAAATTCTTATTGTAACCCATAATAGTGGTAGCGTGTTTAAGGAAACCTTAACACATTTACCAGCTGGTAGTAAAATTGAGATGAGTTGGCTGGAGTCATCTTTATCTGTTAAAGACAATGACCAAGCACTAGTTTGTTTTGCCTCTGATGTCGGTATTTCTACTCTACGTCCAATTATGAAAGAGTGGGCTGGTAAGCGCTCCATCATTCTTAATCATTTAGACAAAGGAGTAAACATTTTTGATAATGAGTTAAAAGAGCTTAGTAAGAATAATCCGAATCTAACTTATAAAACTAGCGAAACCTTTTCTCAAAGCCAAGCATTTTTAAAAAATGCGGTTGTGAAATACGGTAACCAAGCTATTTATCTCTTAACCGGCCAACCTGATGATATAAATGAGATGAAAAATTTCTTAAAAGAGAATGGGATTGACGACAAACAGATACAAACAAGTATGTTTAGAGGTTTGAAATAAAAGCAAACTGTCTTCTATGTGTCTGAATCATACCATTATAGGTCGGTATGTAGAGAGCTCGTACAAACCAACTAGTAAATTCTATGTGATTGTGATAAGATAAATAAAAAGAAAGGAGTTCTTATGGCCAATATTTTTGATTATCTGAAAGATGTCGCACACGATTCCTTTTACGACCTTCCTTTGAATGTATTAGACATTCTAGCCTTAACAGAAATCACCTACCTCTCCTTTGATAATTTGGTCTCCACAACTCCTATGCGACTTTTAGACCTGGCACCTCAGGTTCCAAGAGAGTCTGACATGTTGACCAGCAAAAATCGCCTCCAGCTATTGGATGAGCTATCTCAACACAAGCGCTTCAAAAATTGCAAACTCTCCCATTTTATCAACGACATCGACCCTGAGCTGCAAAAGCAATTTGCAGCTATGACCTACCGCCTCACTCTCGACACCTATCTGATTGTTTTTCGAGGTACAGATGACAGTATCATTGGCTGGAAGGAAGATTTTCACCTGACCTATATGAAGGAAATTCCTGCTCAAAAGCACGCCCTCCGCTATTTAAAGAACTTTTTTGCCCAACATCCTAAGCAAAAGGTCATTCTGGCCGGGCATTCCAAGGGAGGAAATCTAGCTATCTATGCTGCTAGTCAAATTGAGCAAAGCTCGCAAAATCAGATCACAGCAGTTTATACCTTTGATGCGCCTGGTCTCCATAAAGAGCTGACACAAACTGAGGGCTATCAAAGGATAATGGAGAGAACCAAGGTCTTCATCCCACAAGGCTCCATTATCGGTATGATGCTGGAAATTCCTGCCCACCAAATCATCGTGCACAGTACTGCCTTAGGTGGTATCGCCCAGCACGATACCTTTAGTTGGCAGATTGAGGACAAGCACTTCGTCCAACTGGATAAGACCAACAGTGATAGCCAACAAGTTGACACAACCTTCAAGGAGTGGGTGGCCACAGTCCCTGACGAAGAACTCCAGCTCTACTTCGATCTCTTCTTTGGAACCATTCTTGATTCTGGTATTACTTCTATCAATGACTTGTCTTCCTTAAAGGCTATCGAACACATTCGTCATCTCTTCGTCCAAGCTCAATCCCTCACTCCAGAAGAAAGGGAAACCATGGGACGCCTCACTCAATTATTGATTGATACCCGTTACCAAGCATGGAAGAATAGATAGTACCTTTCAAAAATCAAATGTATATAAAACAAAAGACCTAGAATACATACTTTCATGTGTATTCTAAGTCTTTTTAAATAGAATCTAATAGTCAATGAGAACCAAAGAGCAAACTAGGAAGCTAGCCGCAGGTTGCTCAAAGCACAGCTTTGAGGTTGCAGATAAAGCTGACGTGGTTTGAAGAGATTTTCGAAGAGTATAACTACCAAATAATTCCTTTATAGGCTGCCAAAATGATAACTAACAGCGGGACATAAAAGGCAAGAAAGAGCCATTTCATCTTGACACAGAGCGCTACGTACTCCCGAATAAAAGCAGATGGTATGTAGTAGCCTGCCGTCCTACATCCGAGACCATCTCCCTTCATGTTTAACTTACGCGCATAGGTACTGGTACGAAAAACATGATAGTCATTTGTAACAAAGAGAAATTGAGGTTTAGCTACCAGTTTCTCACAAAGTTCCTTAGAAAAGAGAAGGTTCTCGTAGGTAGTCCTTGATTGATCCTCTAGGATAACAGCATCTTGAGGAACATCTGTCTCCGTAAGCAGATAGTTTGTAATAGCCTGCGCTTCAGAAATCTTCTCGTCTGCTCCTTGTCCACCGCTGGCAATAATTTTTATGTTAGAATTTTTAGACTTGTGGTAAGCTTCTACTGCCTTATCAATTCTCCTCTTCAGCAAAGGAGTTACCCTTTCTCCGTCTAACAAACCTGCACCGTGAATGATAATAAAATCATAATGCTTCTTCTTAGGAATAAAGAGATACAAGATAGAGTACAGAATAAAAGCCACAAAAGCAAAACCAAAAATAAAGTAAGAATAAGCAATAAATGCAAATAAAATATTTAGAAAGTGATTGGTGTAAAATAATTCATGTCGTCCTCCCAATCGAAATGACATCAAAGCAAAAAATAGCAAAATGACTATTCCAAGGAGCATGGAGAGATAATTAGCCTTTGAACGTCCCTCTCGCTTCAACAAAATGACCCCATTATAGATTAGAAAGATGCCACTTAGAAAAAGCAAAAAAGGAAGTAAAATAAAGGGAAATATAAAAAAAGCGAAATGAATCTTCTCATACCCATTTTGATAAAAAAGGTAGCCTAGATAAAAATAACTGGAAATGAGGGATAATAAGAATAATACTGGATTCCACAAACTTCTATTATCCTTCCAAAATGACACTATAAAGGCTAATACAATTCCTATAACGAGATACATTTCTTCCTCCTTTTATGAGTTCATTCTATCATAATTATCCAAAGAAAAAAAGAGGGCACCTATCCCTCTCAATCCTTCATCTGACTCTCTGCATCTGCCACGACCTGTTCTAGACTGGTCTGACCAAGTTCAGCCTCCATAGCCAGCTGGATTCTCTCCAATTTTTGATCTAAAACATCATGAATATGAGCTCCAACTGGGCAATTTGGATTTGGGTTGTCATGAAAACTGAAGAGTTGACCAGTCTTTCCAAGACACTCAACCGCTTGATAAACATCTAATAGACTAATGTCTTTGAGATCCTTGACAATCTCTGTCCCACCTGTTCCGCGCGCGACTGAAATCAGCTCTGCCTTCTTCAACTGGGACAAGGTTTTTCTGATAATGACAGGATTGACCCCGACACTAGCAGCCAGAAAATCACTGGTCACCTTGCTTTCCTTCCCCTCGAGGGCAATAATTATCAGCATATGAGTCGCAATGGTAAATCTACTTGGAATTTGCATTCTCTTCTCCTTTTTACGAGGCTACCCTGCCTCTACTCTTCTTTTTTCTATTATTATACCCTTTTTAGTTGTAATGTCAATCGTTACCACTTTTCAACCAAGCATCTAATTCCCTATCATAACCCTCTTTCTGGGCCAATTCTCTCAGAAATTCCTGATGATGAGTATGGTGGATACCATTGACCAGACTTTCATAGTAAACCTCAAAATAGGGAAGTTTGAGGTCTTTAGCTAGCTGCAATTCAGCTGCCACATCGTAGTCCACACGTCGGAAGTTCATATCTACCAAGCCCTTGTCATCAAACTCCAAAATCATATACTGGGCCCGTAAGTCCTTCCGCAACTGGGCATCTAGAAAGAAAGGTTGCCCAATCGAACCTGGATTGACAATCAATTGCCCACCAGTCCCGTAACGAAGCAACTGCTGGTGGATATGACCATAAACAGCAATATCACAAGGAGGATTGGTCACCAAGCGGTCAAAACCCTCTTGTTCTCCAGTATGAATCAACTCTCTCCCCCAGTTCTTATCAGGAAGATGGTGGCTAATTCCCACCGTCAAAGCCCCAAACTGACGATGAATCTGGAGTGGTTGATTGTGGAGCATTTCGATTTCTTCTAGGGAAATTTCCTCTAAAACATACTGGCACTGGCGCAAGAGATAGCGTTGGCTGGGACGAGTACTATCCAATTCCTTGCGGACACCATGCCACAGACTATCTTCCCAGTTTCCCAAAACTCTAGCTGTAATCGGTAGTTGAGCCAACAAGTCCAAAATCCTTCGACGCCCTGTTCCTGGCATGAGAATGTCTCCCAAAAGCCAGTATTCATCCACTCCTAGCTGCCGAGCATCTGCCAAAACAGCCTCCAAGGCGGTGGTATTTCCATGAATATCTGAAAGAAGAGCTATTTTCGTCATATCCATCTCCTCGTTTTTTCTCTTGCAATAAGTATAACATAAAAAGTCACAGCTAGAGAAATCTAGCTTTTTTTGATATACTAGATAAAGATATTAGACAAGAGGATACGAATGACCCCGAATAAAGAAGACTATCTAAAGTGTATTTATGAAATTGGCATAGACCTGCATAAAATTACCAACAAGGAAATTGCGGCTCGCATGCAAGTCTCTCCCCCTGCCGTAACTGAAATGATTAAGAGAATGAAGAGTGAAAACCTCATCCTTAAGGACAAGGAATGTGGCTATCTACTGACTGACCTCGGACTCAAACTGGTCTCTGAGCTCTATCGCAAACACCGCTTGATTGAAGTTTTTCTAGTCCATCATTTAGACTATACGAGTGACCAGATTCATGAGGAAGCTGAGGTCTTGGAACACACTGTCTCTGACCTCTTCGTGGAGAGACTGGATAAACTACTAGGATTCCCCAAGACCTGTCCCCATGGAGGCACCATTCCGGCCAAGGGAGAACTCCTAGTTGAAATCAACAACCTACCACTAGCTGACATCAAGGAAGCTGGCTCCTACCGCCTAACTCGGGTGCACGATAGTTTTGACATTCTCAATTATCTGGACAAGCACTCACTTCACATCGGTGATTCGCTCCAAGTCCAGCAGTTTGATGGCTTCAGCAATACCTTCACCATCCTCAGTAAAAACGAGGATTTACAAGTAAGTATGGACATTGCACAACAACTCTATGTCGAAAAAATCGACTAATTCCTCAAGTACCATACCAACCCTGAAAGTTTTATTTTCAGGGTTTTATTTCTATCATTTGATTTTGCTTTCATTTAGTTGTAGAATGTTTGTAAAAAACAAGAAAGATAGTTTAACCTATGAAAAAATCACTAAAAATTTTTGCTACATCCAAATGGTTTGACCTCTTCGGGGTTGCTTTGGTCGTTGGGATTGCGATTGCATCTGGTTACCTCAACTCCCGCCTCGATAAATTCGTAGACTGGGGACCATGGACAGCTCTTGTACCCTTTGGATTGATTTCCGTAACCAACGTTGGGATTTCCATGTTGTCCACTCGTTTCACAGGGAAATTAAGCAAATGGGGAAATTACTTTGGTATTGTTAATACCATTTTGTCCGGTGCTATTGATTATATCCTTGGAAATAAGGCGGCTATTATCACCTATCCCGTCACCTTCCTCATTTATACCTTTGCTATTAAGAAATGGGAAGCTTCGCAAGAAGGCAGACCCAACCAAATGAGCCAAAAACAGGTAAAATTGGCAGCCATCATCATTTCCATCATCGCCTTCCTCTTTGCCTTTGTGACCAACTATATCGGATATGGGGGCAAGATGAATCTCCTTGCCTACGTAACAACTATTGCCTTTGCACTGTCCCTCATTGCCAATGCTTTTAACGCATTGAAACTAACAACTCAGTGGGGCTTCTGGTTGATTTACAATTTCGTTCAGCTGACAAAAGCTGGTATTCAAGGAAATTTTGCCAATATCGGAAAATACATCTTTTATATCCTCAATGCAATCGGAGCTTTATTTGTCTGGAATGATGAAGAAATTAGATAATATCAGGAAACTCAAATAAAGAATACTAGCCAACTTAAGAGAATCTCCCTTCTGCTATTTTTATCATTTTACTTGTAACTCCCATTCTTTTGGAGTAGAATGAAGTTAGATAAAAGAGGGAGGTCATCTTATGAAAAAACTCTTTAGAATCCATTTTACAGCAATTGCAGTCATCGATTTGCTACTATTCGCATTTTTTAACAAAAGACCCGAGACATCTTTGGAGTGGCTCTTGCTCTCTGGTTTTATTTTCCTCCTTGCTCAAGGACTCCTGCTATTTCGCTTGGTTGTCCGACTCAAACATCAATTCGCTGAGATTTATCCTAAAATCAATAAAAAGATTCGCTTCTACTATTTAGGGATTCTCTCCATTGATTTTCTATTTTTTGTCCTCTTAGCCTTCATTAGTTCTCAGCGTTTTTACTCTCTTATGCCAATCATCACTGCTTGTCATTCTACTTTATATTATATGACGGCTGACTACCTAAGAGAACACTATCCAGATTTTTACGATAAACACATCTCTTTATGGGAGTGTCTCTAAGGAAAAGGAGGTTTTAGCATGAAAAAAATCATCTCCATCAAAACCATTCAACTCCTTATCATCGATGGAATTATGCTGGCATTTTTGACATTTAAAGAGGGGCTTACTTGGGATTGGATGTTGATTTATAGCGGTTGGCTCATTTTCTTTCATCCTGTGCTATTGACCTATCTTTCTAACCAGCTTTGTGATCACTTTAGTCAACTCTATTCCCAGATTAGACCGAGATTCTGGCGATTTGCCTTACAAATCCTTCTATGGGATAGCCTGATGATTCTCTCCTTGATATGTTTAAGTAGCATCCCACTTTTCCTTCAGGGGACACTCCTCATCCTAGGACACCTCATCCCTTCCTATCGCATAAGCCAAAGTCTGAAAAGAGATTTCCCCAAGGCCTATCAAGAACCGATGTCTTTTTGGAGTATTTTATGATAGATGAGAAAAACCAAGCCGGCTGGGCTTGGTCTTTCTTATCTATTTTTAGTATCTAGGATAATGGTAACTGGCCCGTCATTGACCAACTCAACTTGCATATCCGCTCCAAAGATACCTGTCTGAACAGGCACTTCTTGCGCTAGTTTTTGGTTGAAAACATCATAGAAGTCTGATGCCATATCCGGCTTGGCTGCACCTGTAAAGGCTGGACGATTGCCTTTCTTAGTATCCGCAAAGAGGGTAAACTGAGAAATAGAAAGGATTTCTCCTTCAATATCTTTGACAGACAGGTTCATCTTGCCTTCTGCGTCTGAAAAAATCCGCATATTGACCAGTTTTCTCACAGCATAGTCCAAATCTTCCTCTTGGTCCTCTGGTCCAACACCAACCAACAATAAGAGTCCCTGATTGATTTTTCCCTGAACCTGACCTTCGATACTCACTTGGGCTTTTTTAACCCGTTGGATAATGATTTTCATAATAGCCTTTCTAGTAAGAGCTAGGATAATTAGCCATTGGTTCGTTTGACAGAATAAACTTCTGGCACACTCTTAATCTTGTCCACGACCGTGGTCAGCGTCGAGAGATTGGCAATGCCAAAGGACACATGGATATTAGCAAACTTCATATCCTTGGTTGGTTGAGCGTTGACTGTTGAGATATTCTTGGTTGTGTTTGAAAGAACTTGCAGTACATCGTTCAAAAGCCCTGTACGATTGAGGCCATAGATATCGATATGAGCCATATACTCCTTATTTGAGCTAGAGTACTGGTCTTCCCATTCCACATCAAGGAGACGTTGCTCATAGTTTTCTTGGGCGCGCAGGTTCATACAGTCCACACGGTGAATAGCCACACCACGCCCCTTGGTAATGTAGCCGACAATATCGTCACCAGGAACAGGATTACAACAC
This sequence comes from Streptococcus mitis, assembly GCF_003942965.1. Classification (GTDB taxonomy): domain Bacteria; phylum Bacillota; class Bacilli; order Lactobacillales; family Streptococcaceae; genus Streptococcus; species Streptococcus mitis_BH. Next base: position 8,224 of record NZ_RJOG01000009.1, read on the forward strand.
TTGGCAATCCGCACTAGAAGACCTGAAGCACCTTCAATAACCACACCACCCTCATGCTTGACTTTGAGGGTTTCTTTATTTTCAACCTTGACCTCGCCACCTTTGACAAGTTCTTCTGCCTCAGCCTTGGCCTTGGCACGTTCTTCCTCACGGCGTTCCTTTTCAGTCAGACGGTTAAAGACGGTAATAGCACCGATTTCTCCAAAACCAATGGCCGCAAAGAGGGTTTCTTCTGTCTTATAGCTGGTCTTTTGCAAAACTTGGTCCATATGACGCTTGTCCATGAATTTATTGGCTACATAGCCGTTTTCTTGGAACTGAGCCATCAGCATTTCACGACCCTTGTTGACAGACAATTCCTTATCTTGATTTTTAAAGAACTGACGAATCTTGTTACGCGCCTTGCTGGTCTTAACCATGTTGAGCCAATCACGGCTTGGCCCAAAGGAGTTGGGGTTGGTGACAATTTCAACCTGATCCCCTGTCTTGAGCTTGGTTGTCAGTGGAACCATACGGCCATTGACCTTGGCACCAGTTGCTTTTTCCCCGACCTTGGTATGGATTTCATAGGCAAAGTCAATCGGTCCTGAATCTTTTGGAAGGGAACGGACAGCTCCATCTGGGGTAAAGACGTAAATCTCCTCAGCCAAATAGTTTTCCTTAACTGAATCCACAAATTCCTTAGCATCATCAGCCTGATCTTGGAGCTCCATCATCTCCTTGATCCAGTTCATCCCAATAGCAGATTCCTTGCTGTTGACCTGCCCCTTGATGCCTTTCTTATAAGCCCAGTGAGCCGCAACCCCGTACTCAGCCACCTCGTGCATTTCCTTGGTCCGAATCTGGAATTCAATCGGCCCTTTTGGCCCATAGACAGTCGTATGGATAGACTGATAACCATTGGCCTTGCGGTTAGCGATATAGTCTTTGAAACGACCTGGCATTGGTTTCCAAAGCTCATGTACATAACCAAGCATGGCATAAACATCACTTTGGGTATCTAAAATACAGCGAATGGCAATCAGGTCATAGATTTCCTCAAAACGTTTTCTCTTATCCTGCATTTTGCGGAAAATCGAGTAAATATGCTTAGGACGACCGTAAATCTTCCCTTTCAAGTGACGATCCGTCGTATATTCCTCTAATTTTGTAACTACCTCATCCACCAAGGCTTCACGCTCTCTGCGTTTTTCCTTCATCATATGGGTAATCTTGTAAAACTCCGTTGGATTAAGATAACGGAAAGATAGGTCTTCCAATTCCCATTTAACGCTAGAAATCCCCAGACGGTGGGCAAGCGGCGCATAGATTTCCATAGTTTCTTTGGAAATACGCTCCTGCTTGTCTTTTCGAAGATGTTTCAGGGTCCGCATATTGTGTAAGCGGTCAGACAGTTTAACCAAGATAACGCGGATGTCCTCAGACATGGCCATGAGCATCTTGCGATGATTTTCAGCCAACTGCTCCTCGATTGATTTGTACTCGACCTTACCAAGCTTGGTAACCCCATCAACGATTACCCGCACGTCAGGGCCAAACTCTCTTTCCAAATCATCCAGAGTCGCTTCTGTATCTTCTACCACGTCATGCAAGAAACCACAAGCTACCGTTACAGCATCCAGCTTGAGCTTAGCTAAAATACCTGCCACTTGGATGGGGTGAATAATATAAGGCTCACCTGATTTGCGATATTGACCACTATGGCATTCCACCGCGTAGACCAAGGCCTTATGGACAAAATGGACATCCTCTTCCGTTAAATATTCTTTGGTTAAAGCGACAACTTCTTCGCCTGTTAAATTCACTTCTTTCGGCATCTCTACTCTCCAATTCTTCCTACCATTTTATCACTTTTTTAAGAATATGAAAACTAGAAAATTCCCTCTCAATCAATCCACATCTCAAAAAACACTGCCAGATTTCTCTAGCAGTGTTTTAAGTTTCTTTTATCTTAGTAAACCGTTCTTTCAGTTTCTACATCGAAGAAGTGTGCTTTGTTCAAGTCAAATCCAAGTTCAACTGTTGCACCTGTTTGCAAGTAGTCACGAGCATCAACTTTGGCAACAAATTCATCTTTACCAACTTGGCAGTAAAGGTGAGATTCTGAACCAAGCAATTCTGATACTGAGATAGTAGCTTTGACAACTGATTCTGGGAATGTTTCAAGGAAAGCAGGTTCTGCATTCACATCTTCTGGACGGATACCGAAGATCAATTCTTTACCTTCGTAGCCTTTTTCACGAAGAACTTTCAATGCTCCTTCTGGCACTTTCAAACGGAAACCGTCAGAAATAATTTCGCTACCAACCAATTTCACATTGATGAAGTTCATAGCTGGGCTTCCGATGAATCCTGCTACGAATTTGTTCACTGGGTTTTTGTAAACTTCTTGAGGAGTACCGATTTGTTCTACACGTCCGATAGTACCTGTACCAGCAGGGTTCTTAGTTGCTGACATGATAACGATACGGTCTGCAAGTGTCATCGCTTCTGTTTGGTCGTGAGTTACGTAGATAGTTGTAGCTCCAATACGACGGTGGATTTTAGCGATTTCAGCACGCATTGATACACGAAGTTTTGCATCCAAGTTTGACAAAGGCTCGTCCATCAAGAATACTTTTGCATCACGGACGATAGCACGCCCCATGGCAACACGTTGACGTTGACCACCTGAAAGGTCGGCTGGTTTGCGATCCAAGAATTCTTTTAAGCCAAGGATTGCTGCTGCTTCTTGCACACGTTTGTCGATGTCTTCTTTGCTGTATTTACGCAATTTCAAACCGAAAGCCATGTTGTCATAAACCGTCATGTGTGGGTAAAGAGCGTAGTTTTGGAATACCATGGCGATGTCACGGTCTTTTGGAGCTACATCGTTGACAACCACGCCATCGATAGATGCAGTACCTTCTGTGATGTCTTCAAGACCAGCAATCATACGAAGAGTTGTTGATTTACCACATCCTGAAGGACCTACGAAAACGATAAATTCTTTGTCTTTGATGTCCAAGTTGAAGTCTTCAACTGAGTAGTGTTCGCTGTTTGGATATTTTTTGTAAATATTTTTAAGATTCAATTCTACCATGAGGTGAACTCCTTTTGTCTTTTGATAGTTTTATTATATGTGAAAACGCTTAACTTTTCTATGGCAAGATGACCAAAAAAATAAAAAAGTTCTGTGCAACTTGCACAAAACTTTATAAAATATCTGGTAAAATCAATTGATAACACAAGGTCAGGTCGGTCAATTCCTTCAACTGAAGCCCTGTCAATTCTTCCCATTTATCAATCTTGTATTGGAGAGAATTGCGGTGCAGATAGAGTTGCTGGGCTGTTTTAGTGAGAACAGCACTATTTTCCCAAAGAGAGAGAATGATTTCCTGAATCTGATCTTGATCCAAAATCATCTGGTGCAGACATTCTTTAATGACTCTCAGGTCAACGAGTCTTTCTCCCATACTCCAAAGATAGAGCTGAGAAAAAGTATGAACACCTTGGTGACCCTGACGCCACCAAGTCTTAAACAAATCGCGCTCCGCTTTAATCAAGTCTGATAGGGCTTGATGTCCTGTCTGAGACCAAACCTGACCTAACATGATAGAGAGACGCAGTCCAAAGTCATACTCAACCGCTTCAATCGTATCACTTAAAATAGCTCGTACAGAGGTATATCTATCTTGTTGAAGCACGAAAACATAATCCTGAGCTCCGACTTGAAGCACCGTCTGACAGTTCGGAAAAAGAGTCCGCATCATATCTAGCCAAGAAGCTAGATTTTCTTGCTGAAAATAGGAAAGATGGCAATAAACCAACTGAATCTTTTTAAAAGCTTGCGGTGCCTGTCCCTTGCCCTCAACCAGATAAGAATACCAAGGATTGAGCGAACGAGCCTGCTCCTGCTGGGTCAAAAGAGAAATCAACTGCTTCTCACGCTCGCTGAGACTAGCTTCCTCCAGCAAAATCCACCGCTGAGAAGCTAAAGGGAGAGTGAGATAGCCCTCTTTCTCTACTGGTTGGTCTGAAATCTGAGCCTCAGGAAACCAGTCTTGTAATTCTTTTGCCATCATGTCCTAGCCCTCCACTTTTTGGATGCACCACGAAATCAAGCTCTCAAGACGTTCCAGATTTTCAGTCATATGGAGATAGCCCATGACTGCTTCAAAACCTGTGGACATACGGTAAGTCACCACATCAGCATTTTTGGCCTTGGTGTGACTATTGGTATTGCGACCACGTTTGTAGATTTCTTCTTCTTTTTCCGTCAGGACTTGCTCCTCTAACATAAGGGAAATCAGGCGAGCCTGAGCTTTGGCTGAGACATACTTGGTCGCCTCTTGGTGGAGTTTATTGGGCTTGGTCATACCTTTGAGGATGAGGTGACGACGAATATACATAGAATACACCGCGTCCCCCTCAAAAGCTAACGCAATCCCGTTAATGAGATTGACATCAATCACGAGTCCACCTCACTCCATCTTTGGTGTCAAGGAGCTTAATCCCTTGAGCAGCCAATTGGTCACGGATTTGGTCTGCTGTCGCAAAGTCACGATTGGCACGCGCTTCTTGGCGTTTTTGAATCAAGTCCTCAATCTCTGCATCCAAAACTTCCTCAACAAAGACAATTCCAAAGACTTCTAACATATCCGCAAGAGCTTCCTTAACACTTGCGTCATAGTTGCCGGAATTGATCCATTTGGCCATTTCAAAGACTACTGTAATACCGTTGGCAGAGTTGAAATCCTCATCCATAGCTGCTACAAACTTGTCTTTAAAAGCTTGTAACTCTTGGGCGTCCACATTTCCTGTAAATGGTTGCTCGTAAGTATTCTTCAGATACTTAAGATTAGTCTCTGCATCACGCACCGCTTTTTCCGTAAAGTTGATTGGCTTGCGGTAGTGTTGAGTCGCAAAGAAGAAACGGAGTACTTGGCCATCGAGCGTTTTGAGAGCATCATGAACAGTGATAAAGTTCCCCAAGGACTTGGACATCTTGACATTGTCAATATTGACAAAGCCATTGTGCATCCAGTAGTTGGCAAAAGTCTTACCTGTTTTGGCTTCTGACTGGGCAATTTCATTGGTGTGATGCGGAAACTCCAGATCGGCTCCACCACCGTGGATATCAATGGTATCTCCCAAAATCTCTGTCGACATGACTGAACACTCGATGTGCCAGCCCGGACGACCAGGTCCCCAAGGACTGTCCCAAGAAATCTCGCCTGATTTGGCAGATTTCCAGAGGGCAAAGTCTACAGGATTTTCCTTACGAGCTGTTTCTTCATCGGTACGACCTGAAGCACCTAGCTCCAAATCTTCCAAGGTTTTATTGGCCAACTTGGCATAGTTATGAGATTTTTCCACACGGAAATAGACATCTCCTTGGCTCTCATAAGCAAAGCCTTTTTCAATCAAATCTTCCACAAAGCGGATAATGTCAGCCATAAACTCCACCACACGAGGATGGCGGGTCGCAGGTTTGACGCCCAAGGCCGTCACATCCTCACGAAAGGCAGCGATGTACTTGTCCGCAACCTCCTGAGGCGTGATACCTTCTTCCTTGGCACGGTTGATAATCTTATCATCCACATCCGTAAAATTGGAAATATAGGCAACCTCATACCCACGATACTCAAAATAACGACGAATCGTATCAAAAGCTACCGTCGAACGGGCATTCCCCACGTGGATATAGTTATACACGGTTGGCCCACAAACATACATCTTGACTTTTCCGTCCTCAATCGGGACAAATTCTCGCAAATCACGAGACATAGTGTCATAGATTTTAATCATAAATCATAGTCAGGAAAACTAAAATCCAAGAACTGTTAGTTTCATCACTAAGAGTTCAATTGATTTTCAGTCCGAATATCTCTACACTTCGGAATCCCTTGCTCCTTTCTAAAAAGTAAAAGAAGAATCAAATAAATGCAAGAAAAGGGCTGATAGTCGCCCTTTTACTTTACGACCTACTCAGTCGAATATCATCTTTTAAAAAATGTTAATAGATAAAAGAATCATCATAAATTATAGCCCCGACGATCTGTGACTGGCATCTTTAGCCTGCTCGAGTTTATTGACGTAGTACTCTCGTTTTTCTTCGACTTCGTGAATGACCGGCTCATCCTTCTTACCATGAACACGGACAATCTTAGCAGGAATACCGACAACCGTCACATCACTAGGTACGTCTGCCACAACAACTGCTGCTGCACCGACCTTAGCATTTTCGCCGATTTCTACAGGACCAATGACTTGGGCATGTGCTGATATAAGGGCACCCTGACGAACGGTCGGATGGCGTTTGCCACAGTCTTTCCCTGTTCCCCCAAGAGTCACCCCATGATAGAGGAGAACTCCCGTCTCAACAATAGCCGTCTCTCCAATCACCAGACCCGAACCATGGTCGATAAAGACACCTGAATCAATCTGGGCACCTGGATGAATCTCAATCTGAGTCCAAAAGCGCCAGAACTGACTGTGCATACGAGCCAGTAGTTTGAAGCCATGCTTCCAGAGAAAATGCGAGAGACGGTGGGCCGCCAAGGCCTTGACACCTGGATAAGTCAGCAAAACCTCCAAAGTGGTGCGGGCCGCTGGATCATTTTCTTTTACGATATCAATGGTTTCGCGCCACCATCCCATACATTTCTCCTTTTCTTATTCTGAATCTTTTGGTGTTTCTGTAAATTCTTTCTTAGGTTTGTGATCCTTGTGATAACGTGGGCGATGAGGTCTCTCAGACTTTTCGCCTTTTTCATCACGTTCAGGTTTTGGAGGACGAGGAAGAAGGGCTTTCATAGAAGCATCCACACGTCCTTTTTCATCAATCTTGATAACCTTAACATCAACTTCATCCCCGATTGCTACCAAGTCTTCGACATTATTGGTACGCGTCCAAGCCATCTCAGAGATATGAACAAGGGCATCTGTCTTATCAAAGAGGTTGACAAAGGCACCAAATTTCTCGATACGAACGACTTTAGCACGGTAAACTTCATCCACTTTGGCTTCACGGACCAAACCAGCAATAATCTCTTTAGCACGATTAATGGCATCTTGATCGCTAGAGTAGATAGACACATTTCCTTCTTCATCGATATCAATCTTAACGCCTGTTTCAGCGATAATCTTGTCAATGGTTTCTCCACCCTTACCGATGACAATCTTAATCTTGTCCACATCAATCTTGATGGTATCAATTTTCGGAGCAGTTGGAGCCAATTCTGGACGAACTTCTGGAATGGTTGCTTCAATCACATCAAGAATTTCAAAACGCGCTTTCTTAGCTTGGGCAAGAGCCTCAGTCAAGATTTCTGCAGTAATCCCTTGAATCTTGATATCCATTTGAAGGGCTGTAATCCCGTCACGAGTACCTGCAACCTTAAAGTCCATATCTCCAAAGTGGTCTTCCAAACCTTGGATATCTGTCAAGACTGTGTAATTATTTCCATCTGAGATAAGTCCCATAGCAATACCAGCTACTGGCGCCTTGATTGGCACACCACCAGCCATAAGAGCAAGAGTTCCCGCACAGATAGAGGCCTGAGATGAAGAACCGTTTGATTCCAAGACCTCCGCAACCAAACGGATAGCATATGGGAATTCTTCCAAACTTGGCAAGACTTGAGCAAGGGCGCGCTCACCAAGGGCACCATGACCAATCTCACGACGACCTGGCGCACCGTAACGACCTGTTTCCCCTACAGAATATTGAGGGAAGTTATAGTGGTGCATAAAGCGTTTCTTGTACTCTGGATCCAAACCATCAATGATTTGAGTTTCACCCATCGGAGCCAAGGTCAAGACTGAAAGAGCCTGAGTTTGCCCACGAGTAAAGAGACCAGAGCCGTGCACACGAGGAAGGAAGTCAACAACCGCATCCAAAGGACGGATTTCATCGACCTTACGACCGTCAGGACGAACCTTATCTTCTGTAATCAAACGGCGCACTTCAGCGTGTTCCATTTGTTCCAAAATTTCAGCCACATCACGCATGATACGGTCAAATTCTTCGTGGTCTGCATATTTTTCTTCGTAAACGGCAGTAACTTGGTCCTTAACTGCTTGAGTTGCAGCTTCACGAGCCAATTTTTCTTCTACTTGAACTGCCTTTTGGAGGTCGCTGTTGTAGGCTGCAATGATTTCAGCTTGTAAGTCAGCGTCCACATGAAGCAATTCTACTTCAGCCTTTTCCTTACCGACTGCTGCAACGATTTCTTCTTGGAAGGCAATCAATTCTTTGACTGCTTCGTGCCCTTTAAGGAGCGCTTCCAACATGATTTCTTCTGACAATTCTTTGGCACCAGATTCTACCATGTTGATGGCATGTTTGGTACCAGCTACTGTCAATTCAAGGAGAGATTGCTCTGCTTGTTCTTGACTTGGGTTGATGATGATTTGACCATCCACATAGCCAACCTGTACCCCAGCAATTGGTCCGTCAAATGGAATGTCTGAGATAGAAAGCGCTAAAGAAGAACCAAACATAGCTGCCATTGGTGCAGAGGCATTTTCATCGTAAGAAAGAACTGTATTGATGACTTGGACTTCGTTACGGAAACCTTCCGCAAACATTGGTCGGATTGGACGGTCAATCAAACGCGCTGTCAAAGTCGCATCTGTTGAAGGACGTCCTTCACGTTTCATAAAGCCACCAGGAAACTTCCCAGCCGCATACATTTTTTCTTCGTAGTTGACTTGAAGTGGGAAGAAATCCCCAGTCACCATTTTCTTAGACATAACTGCTGCAGTCAAGACAGTTGACTCACCGTAACGTACAACAACAGAGCCATTTGCTTGCTTAGCAACCTGACCAGTCTCTACAATTAACTCACGACCCGCAAAAGTCGTTTGAAACACTTGTTTTGTCATTTTAATCCCCTTTGGATTGATGAAATTATACGCCTTGCCTACAAAGATCAAGATACCAAGGACGTCAAAAGCAAAGTAAAAATAGGAAACTGACGAAGTCTTCGATGAAGACAAGACAGTTTATCTTTTTTACACAGCTTTTCGGCCGGGTTCAGTTTTCAAGATACAAATCATTAGAAAGATTTGATACTAAAGTATCTAAATCTTTCACGCTAATCGCTATCAGGCGATTAGCTAAATGCTTTACTAACTCTCTCGTCAAATAATATCGATTTGACTCGTTCGTGTCGCTCTTCCTACCGTTAGTCATGAGAAAGGTTTGATGCTAAAGCATCTAAGACTCTCAGTTTAAATGCATTATTTTTTTAATACCCTCATCTTTGTATCAAGTACGTACAGAGTCTATTTTATCATATTTTTCTTAAAAAGTGCGGTCTTTACCATTAAAAAGGAACCATTCCCCTCACTTGAGAAGAATGGTTTGCTTTTTATTATCCTAGGGACTGGTGATTAAACAAAGCATGTGTTGCTTGGTGGATGTATTTTGCTGTTTCTGCATTGTTCATAGTGTAGAGATGCACACCGGCAACATCCTGAGTTACCAAGTCCACGATTTGGTCCACCGCATAGGCAAGTCCTGCTGCTCTGAGCGACTCAGGGTCATGCTCATACTTGTCTAAAATGGCTTTGAATTTACGTGGAAGATGGATATTCTCACAAGTCTTCAAGAGACGGAGAGCCTGATTTCGATTCAGAATTGGCATAATCCCTGCATGAATAGGAACATCAATCCCAGCCAAGATACACTTGTCTTGGAAATCATAGAAGCGCTCATTGTCAAAGAAAAGCTGAGTTACAAGGCTTGAACAGCCTGCATCCACTTTCTTCTTAAGATTTTGAATATCTGAAATCTGATTTGGTGAATCTGGATGACCTTCTGGATAACAAGCACCGACAATATCAAAGTGAGGGGCTTGTTCCTTGATGAACTCGATCAAGTCAGTTGCGTAGCGGAAATCCTTTTGTGGTTCCACATCTGGAATAATATCCCCACGAAGAGCTAAGATTTTCTGCACCCCAACCTTGTCCAAGTCAGCAATAGTTTCAGCCACCTTGTCCTTAGTCAAATAGATGGCTGGCAAGTGAGCAATAGTCGGAATCGCCAAGTCATTTTGGATAAAGTCAGCCAAACGAACCGTCGTTTCCTTGATATTAAATTTATTATTGCTGGCAGTTACACTGATAAAGTGAGGAGCCAACTCCTGCATGTCCTGCAAGGATGAAATAATTTTATCATTACCCACTGCTGGGTTTGGAGGGAACACTTCAAATGAGAGTGACGGTGTTTGGCGTGACATAGTCCTTATCCTTTTCTTTTTGATTTCATTTTGAACAACCGTTGTAGGGAGAAATCTAATCTTACAATTTCTCACGCGCAGCTTTAGCTGCTTCAACTAGGCGGATCAAGCTTTCTTTTGTTTCTGGAATACCACGTGTTTTCAAACCACAGTCAGGGTTGATCCAAACTTTCTTGCTTGGCACTTTAGCAAGGATAGCTTCGATAGTATTATCGATTTCGCCTTCGTTCGGCACACGAGGTGAGTGGATATCGTAAACCCCAGGTCCCACTTCAGTTTGGAAGTTTTTCGCTTTGAGTTCGTCCAAGATTTCAAGGTTTGAACGGCTAGCTTCAAAGGAAATAACGTCCGCATCCATGTTATCGATAGCTGGGATGATATCTGTAAATTCTGAGTAACACATGTGAGTGTGGATTTGTGTATCTGGCGCTACTGTTGAGTGTACCAAACGGAAGGCAGGAATAGCCCAGTCAAGGTAGTCTTCATACCAGTCGCTACGACGGAGTGGCAATTTCTCACGAAGAGCAGCCTCGTCGATTTGGATGATTTTCACACCAGCAGCTTCAAGGTCAAGCACTTCATCCTTGATAGCAAGGGCGATTTGAAGAGTAGAATCCTTGATAGAGATGTCTTCACGTGGGAATGACCAGTTAAGAATTGTAACAGGTCCAGTCAACATCCCCTTAACAGGTTTGTTTGTACGGCTTTGTGCATAGCTAGACCATTTAACAGTGATTGGGTTAAGACGAGTGACATCACCCCAGATGATTGGTGGTTTCACCCCACGCATACCGTAAGATTGTACCCAACCATTTTTAGAGAAGAGGTAACCTGACAAGTTTTGACCGAAGTACTCAACCATGTCATTACGCTCGAACTCACCGTGAACAAGGACATCAAAGTCGATATCTTCTTGCCATTTGATCCATTCATCGATTGTTTCAGCAAGGAAAGCATCGTACTCTTCTTGAGACAATTCACCTTTACGGTAAGCCAAACGTTTCGCACGAACTTCTTTAGTTTGAGGGAATGAACCGATAGTTGTTGTTGGAAGAGCTGGAAGTTTGAAAGCTTCTTCTTGGATGGCTTCACGTTCTGCAAATGCTGGCAAACGAGTGTAGTCTGCATCAGTCAAACCAGCGATACGCGCACGAAGTTCAGCATTTTCACCAACACGCTCAGTCGCAAAGAGTTCTTTGTTGGCTGCAAGTGCTTCTTCACCTTGACCATTACGGATAGCATCCAAATCACGAATCTCATCTAATTTTTCAACTGCAAAAGCAAAGTGGTTCAAGATAGCTGGTTCAAATTCCTCATTAGCAGTTGTAAACGGCACATGAAGAAGAGAGCATGAGCTTGTCAAGATAATGTTTTCAGCTGGAATTTGCTCAAGAATAGCCAAGCTCTTTTCGTAATTGTTACGCCAGATGTTCTTACCATTAACAATACCTGCATAAAGAGTCTTGTCAGCTGGGAAGCCACCTTTAACGAGTTCAAGAGTTTTCTTACCTTCAACGAAGTCAAGACCGATAGCATCTACTGGCAAGTTCACAAGGTCAACGTAAACGTCACGAACATCACCGAAGTAAGTTTGAAGCAAGACTTCAAGACCTTTTTTATCAGCCAAAAGTTTGTTGTAGAGGTTCAAGAAGAGAGCTTTTTCTTCAGCTGTCAAATCTTTTACAAGAGCAGCTTCGTCGAGTTGGATACGAGTCGCACCAAGTTCAGCCAATTTTGCAAAAACTTCTTGGTAGGCAGCTACTAAGCTGTCTACGAAGTCTTCTGCTTTCACACCTTCTTCAAAGTCTGACAGTTGAAGGAAAGTGAATGGACCTACAAGAACTGGGCGAGTGTTCAATCCAAGTTCTTTTGCTTCTTGGAACTCATCAAAAATCTTGTGACCTGCAAGTTTGACTTGAGTGTCTTTTTCAAATTTAGGAACGATGTAGTGGTAGTTGGTGTTGAACCATTTCTTCATTGGAAGGGCGCGAACGTCTCCTTTTTCTCCTTGGTAACCACGACCCAAAGCGAAGTAGCGCTCAAGGTCAGACAAGTCCAAGTTTTGAACTGAAGCAGGTACCACGTTGAAAAGGAAAGCTGCATCTAGGAAGTTATCATAGTGAGAAAAGTCATTTGATGGGATTTCAGTGATGCCTTTTTCTTTGACAATGTTCCAGTGTTTAGCACGCAAGCCTTTTGCGGCTTCCAAGAGTTCTTCTTCTGAGATTTCTTTTCTAAAGTATTTTTCAGTTGTAAATTTTAATTCGCGGAATTCGCCCAAACGTGGGAAACCGATGATTGTAGTTGACATGATGTGTCCTCCAAAATTTGTTGTTGAAACTATCTTAACAGAAAAGAAATCATCTGTATAATTGTAAAAAATTAGGCTTTGATATAGTTTGAAACTATATCTCTGTTTTAAACAAAAGAAAAAGACCTGAGAAAAATGCCTCAAATCCTTTGTGTATCTTGTTTTATAGCTGTATTTTAGTTAGACTGGTAAAACGCGTTATTAGTAATTCTTATAAGTGACTATGACTTGTTATTAGAAAAGACTATAAGTCAATCCCCTTCTCTCGGAGATTTGCCAGACACTCCTTATAGTAGGCAGCATCGTGCTCCTTGTAAATAGGGCTCGTCAAAGTCTCCTCAGGTAAATCCTCATAAGAAGGACAAATCTTACCACGGTAGTTCTTGTCCATCCACTCTGGACTGACATTGTAGCCACGGTCAGCCATCTCCTCCATGATCAAGCGATGATAGGCAAAGAGACGATAAGGCGAGTGGGTAAAGACATAGTCCACCGTCGCATGCTTTCTACCCCAGCCATTGCCACGCAGGGCGCAACACTCTCTATGTTGCCCCAAGAGTTGAGGACGAGGAAGCTGTGAAATCAAAGTCTCATGCCAAAGTCTCATGGGTGTCTCCTTTCAGTAAAGTCGAATGTTGCAAATAGGTATTTGGATAGCGATCAAGCAACTCTCTAGTCTTAGCAATCAAGTCTTCCTTAGAAGACTGACCAAAGCGGTAGCGATCCAGCAGGAACATATAGTCCTTGCGCTCAGCATCTGTCGCTTTCTTTTTGAAATAGCCCCAAATATGCTGAAAGGCATTGCAAACCTGACCCCTGTGTTCTGGAATCTGACAGGCACGGTCAATCATTTCCTGAACATGAGTCACTTCCACCTCTTCATTCTTCAAATATTGGCGAATTTCATTGTAAATATTGCTGGAATGACTCAAAACGAGGTATTTGTTTCTCGCCCAAAGTTGCTGGCAAAGGGCACGTTGGTTGTTATTATTCATAACTGACATTATACCATGTTTGGATTCAAAAAAATCTATTCCTACCTTATACTCTTATAAAATTGCATCTTTTAAAGCTGCTTGAAGTTCTTCATCTACTGCGTATATATACAGTCCATTTACTCCTCTTGTTAGTAAAACATTTAATTCATTTTTTAAAAGATCTGCACCAAAGTTTCTCATTTCACCATTGTCGAGTTTTCTATTTTGGACTGCACCTTTATTTTTACTAGCAGAAATATCGAACTTAATTTCACCATTTCTATATTTGACTGATGGACCAATAATTACCCCAGCGTAATTCAAATCAAAACCTTGAACAGTAAAAGTTGAACCTACTTCATTAATTGTTTGTGATTGTTCGATCCAAGAAAGTTTAGAGTCTTTTTTATCCCTACGTAATTCTCTATTCCAAGGACATGACCAGTCGTCTATTTCCACACACCAATACTCTTTATCTATTGGTTTAGATTGACTACTATAATCCCAATCATAGGTTGCTATTAACCTAGAAATTCCTAAGTGTTGATTCTTATCTTTTAATTTAATAGCATCTTGTAATTCCTTTGGAGAATTAAATATCTGGATATCATAGTTCTTGTCTTCTTTTAATTTGGTAATTTCTCTTTTATCAATAATATTTCTAATCCAACTAATTGTAGATTCACTAGCTTTTATACGCATTTGATTATTTAATTCGATTAAATTACCAGACAACCTCGCTTGATGCTGTAAAGTCAAAAATGAATCATCTACCCATATTTGAGATTTATTCATTATTTGATTATCATCGTAAACTAGAACGACTACTTTAGATTTTGAAAGAATATCCTTTAAATGATTGCCGCCTTGATAAGCTTGGTTTTTTGCTGTCAAAAGTAAGTGCCCTTCATCAATAACGACTATACCAGCATCTACATCTTGTTTTTTCAGTGCATTTAAAAACTGGGTTGGTTTCATAGCAACATCAAGAGTTGAACCACTCTTCCATTCAAGCTTTTTCTCTATTTCTTTATAGACACTCAATTGATCATCATGATTAACAACCAAATTAATTGCATTATTTTCTCTTAGGAAATCCGTGTCATCAGAATTTAATAGATCATCGATTAAAGAACTCATCAAAACAGTTTTACCAGCACCAGCTTCTCCTTTAACCAAGATTAAAGTTCCAAACTCGTTCTTACTAAGTGCTGATGTAATTTTAAAAATGATTTTATTTTTCGCTTTTAATTGCTCATTGGTTAATTTATGAAATGGAGAAGATTTAAAAATTGCAGAATTTCTAACAATACTTTCTGCTGGAAATAAATACTTATTTTTCTTATTTAACGAACTCCAAATTTTGGTAAAAATCTCATCAAGCTCATCAGAAGTATAATATTTATTTTGAGGATTCCCTCGCCTATTTTGAACATTTGAAACATTATCAACGCTTAATAAATACAACATTAGTCTATTCTCAATATCTAGTGTCAAAGACTTATTAAAGTGATGATGACCTATAACAAACATTTTAGTAGTATTTGATTTTAAAAATTTAGCCCAATCTTCTCTAATTTCACCTAAATGTTGATTTGTACGACGTACAATATCTGTTGTTTCACCTACATAAACACTATAACCATCTGAATTCTTATCATTTACAATATATATAGTCGGATATTCAAACAATAGCATTTTGTTTTCATCACGAAAACTGATTTTTAAAGTTTCCTGTAAAGTGTCTAATGAACCACTTTCATATTTTACTTCTTCAATTACTGGTTTCAATATTTTACTCATATCAGTTACTCAACACTATAATTCAGTATATTTTTTATTATTCCCCTTACTTAATTTAACAGGATATTTCGCTTTATTTTTTTCTAATTTTTCTTCAATAATCTGTTCTATATCCAGTTGTAAATTATCAGCTAACATCATTGAATATATTAGCACATCCGCTAGTTCTTCTTTAATTCTTTCAAGAGAATTTGTTGTAACTTCTTCAGGCTGCTTCCATTGGAACAATTCTAGAAGTTCACTAGATTCCAGCAAGATAGAAATAGCTAAATCTTTTTCATTGTGAAATTTTCTCCAATCCCGATCATCTCGAAATTTATTAATTTTCTCTATTGTTGATTTCATTTATTTTCTCCAACTTCAATTTACTTATACACATTATATCATGAAACCCGTTCTTAAATTTTATAATTGGAATAAAATTAGGTTTAAATTCTTGAAATTCCCTCTAATCCCAAAACAATCCTTTCCCCCTTTCTCCTCCAAAATATGGTATAGTAGAGTTATACTATCTATGAGGAGTTTACATGTCACAGGATAAACAAATGAAAGCTGTTTCTCCCCTTCTGCAGCAGGTTATCAATATCTCATCTATCGTCGGGGGAGTCGGCACCTTGATTTTCTGTATTTGGGCTTATCAGGCTGGGATTTTACAGTCTAAGGAAACCCTCTCTGCCTTTATCCAGCAGGCAGGTATCTGGGGTCCACCTCTCTTTATCTTTTTACAGATTTTACAAACGGTCGTCCCTATCATTCCTGGGGCCTTGACCTCTGTGGCTGGCGTCTTTATCTACGGGCACATCATCGGGACTATCTACAACTATATCGGCATCGTGATTGGCTGTGCTATTATCTTTTATCTGGTGCGCCTCTATGGGGCTGCCTTTGTCCAGTCTGTCGTCAGCAAGCGCACCTATGACAAGTATATCGGTTGGTTGGATAAAGGCAATCGTTTTGACCGTTTCTTTATCTTTATGATGATTTGGCCCATTAGTCCAGCTGACTTTCTCTGTATGCTAGCTGCCCTGACCAAGATGAGCTTCAAGCGCTATATGACCATCATCATTCTGACCAAACCCTTTACCCTCGTGGTTTATACCTACGGTCTGACCTATATTATTGACTTTTTCTGGCAAATGCTTTGACACATAAAAAATCCGTTTGGTTTCCCAAGCGGATTTTGTGCTTTATTTTGAAACTTCTTTTGCAAGGACAAAGTTCCCAAGTGTGGCAGAACCATTTCCTGCGACTGCTGGAGTCACGATATATTCACGCACATCAGGTACTGGTAGGTAACCGTTGAGAAGAGCTGTAAATTTCTCACGGACACGATCCAGCATGTGTTGTTGAGCCATGACTCCTCCACCAAAGACAATCACGTCTGGGCGGAAAGTCACTGTCGCATTGACCGCAGCTTGAGCGATATAGTAGGCTTGGACATCCCAAACAGGGTTGTTGAGTTCAATGTTTTCCCCACGAACACCTGTACGAGCTTCCAAACTTGGACCAGCTGCATAGCCTTCTAAACATCCCTTATGGAAAGGACAAACACCCTTAAACTCTTTTTCAATATCCATTGGGTGTCTAGCAACATAATAATGACCCATCTCAGGGTGACCCACACCACCGATAAACTCACCACGTTGGATGACACCTGCACCGATACCTGTACCGATTGTGTAGTAAACCAAGTTTTCGATACGACCACCAGCATTGTTACGGGCAACCACTTCACCATAAGCAGAGCTATTTACGTCTGTAGTGAAGTACATTGGCACGTTGAGGGCGCGACGAAGGGCTCCAAGCAAGTCCACATTTGCCCAGTTTGGTTTTGGAGTCGTTGTGATAAAGCCATAAGTTTTTGAGTTTTTATCAATATCAATCGGACCAAATGAACCAACTGCAAGACCAGCAAGGTTGTCGAATTTTGAGAAGAACTCGATGGTTTTATCGATTGTTTCGATTGGAGTTGTTGTTGGAAATTGTGTTTTTTCTACAACGTTAAAGTTTTCATCACCGACAGCACAGACAAACTTTGTACCGCCCGCTTCCAAGCTTCCATATAATTTTGTCATGATAAACCTCTTGTTTTTATTTTCTTTATTATAGCATATTTCGAAAGTCTAAATTTCTCTATTTTTTAGATTTTCCTCTGTAAATCTTACCATTCAAGCAAAAACGAACAAACATGTCATTTGTTCGTTTTCACATTAGAGAGGATTGATTAGATTTTCACTTCGATCACAGCATCACCTTTAGCAACTGATCCAGAAGCAACTGGATTTACTGAAACAAAGTCAGCTGTGTTTGTCACGATAACCATTGTTGTGTTATCAAGACCTGCAGCAGCAATCTTAGCTGAGTCAAAGGTTCCAAGAACATCTCCAGCTTTAACCTTGTCACCTTGAGCAACTTTTTGGTCAAATCCTTCACCATTCATTGAAACAGTATCGATACCAACGTGGATCAAGATTTCAGCTCCGTTTGCAGTTTTCAAACCATAAGCATGTCCTGTTGGGAAGACGATTGTCACTTCAGCATCAGCTGGGGCGTAAACAACATCTTGACTTGGTTTCACAGCGATACCTTGGCCCATAGCTCCACTTGAGAAGACTGGGTCATTAACATCTGAAAGGGCAACTACGTCACCAACGATTGGTGTTTGGATTGTTTCGTCTGTTAGCTTAGATGCAGTTTCTACTACTTCTTCGCTAACTTCAGGCTTTTTTACAGTTGATTCTCCATCAGTTTCATCTTCATAACCAAACATGTAAGTAAGAGCAAAACCAAGAGCAAATGATACAGCTACCATAAGAAGGTATTGTGCAAGTTGTCCGTTACCAATGTAAAGCATTGTACCTGGGATGATAGTGATACCATTACCAGTACCAGCAAGCCCAAGGATAGATGCCAATCCACCACCGATAGCACCAGCGATCAATGAAAGGAAGAATGGTTTACGGAAACGCAAGTTAACCCCGAAGATAGCAGGCTCAGTAATACCTAGGAAGGCAGAAAGAGCAGCTGGGAAAGCAAGTGTTTTAAGTTTAGGATTTTTAGTTTTCACACCAACGGCTACTGTTGCAGCACCTTGAGCAGTCATGGCAGCTGTGATGATAGCGTTGAATGGGTTGACATGGTCAGCAGCAAGCAATTGAACTTCAAGCAAGTTGAAGATGTGGTGAACACCTGATACGACGATAACTTGGTGAACTCCACCGATCAAGAAACCACCAAGACCAAATGGCAAGTTAAGGATAGCTTTTGTTCCAAGAAGGATGTAGTTTTCAACAACGTGGAAGACTGGTCCGATGATAAACAAACCAAGAATTGACATTACGAGAAGTGTTACGAATGGTGTTACCAAGAGATCAAGTACATCTGGAACCACTTTACGAACAGCTTTTTCAAACTTAGCTCCGACAACCCCGATAATGAAGGCTGGAAGAACTGAACCTTGCAAACCTACAACTGGGATAAATCCGAAGAAGTTCATAGCAGTTACTTCACCGCCAGATGCAACAGCCCAGGCATTTGGAAGTGAACCAGAAACAAGCATCATACCAAGAACGATACCAACAGCTGGGTTACCACCGAATACACGGAAGGTTGACCAAACGACCAAACCTGGCAAGATGATAAAGGCTGTGTCAGTCAAAATTTGAGTGTAAGTTGTCACATCTTCTGGAAGTGTCATTCCAAGAGCATTCAAGAGCCCACGAACACCCATGAAGAGACCAGTTGCTACGATAACTGGAATGATTGGAACAAAGACGTCACCAAAAGTACGGATGGCACGTTGGAACCAATTTCCTTGTTTAGCAGCTTCTGCCTTCATCTCATCCTTAGATGTCGTTGGCAAACCAAGAGCTACGACTTCATCGTACATCTTGTTTACTGTACCTGTACCAAAAATGATTTGGTATTGACCTGAGTTAAAGAAAGCACCTTGAACTTTTTCCAAGTTCTCGATAGCATCTTTGTTGATCTTCGCTTCATCTTTCACCATAACACGAAGGCGAGTCGCACAGTGAGCTACACTGTTGACGTTCTCACGTCCACCCAAGGCTTCGATGACTTTTTTTGCAATTTCTGTATTGGTCATTTGCAAAAATCTCCTTATAAAAAAATTTGTTTTTGTTTGAAAGCGATTTTACTCGCCCCACGAATATTATTCTATCACGTTTAAAAAATATGTCAAGCGTTTTGCAGAAAAAATATTCTATCCACTTAGTAGACACGTTTCAGATTGATTGTTTTGACTGTTTTAACAGACATCCCTTGAAAAAATAAGTTTGAACCCTTGGTTAAAAAGGCTTTTATTTCATTATCTTTCATATTTTCTTGAAAAGTTGATTGATTTTCTGGTTTTGTTTTGTGATAAACGTTTGACAGTTTTTTTTCTTTTTTAACATAAAAGACTTGCTTTTTTAACCGAAAACGGTTACTATTAAAAGTGATAAGATTTTTGGAGGAATGAATGAATGGAATGGACAACTGAGCATCGTTACAGACTTTATCAAGATTGGACGCAAGAAGAAATTCAACATATAAAGGAAAATATGGCACAATCTCCATGGCATACTCATTACCATGTTGAGCCAAAAACAGGACTTCTAAACGACCCAAATGGCTTTTCTTACTTTGATGGGAAGTGGATTGTTTTTTATCAAAACTTTCCTTTTGGTGCAGCCCACGGTTTGAAATCTTGGGTTCAATTGGAAAGCGAGGACTTGGTTCACTTCACAGAAACTGGTGCCAAAGTTTTGCCTGATACTCCATTAGATAGCCACGGTGCCTACTCTGGTTCTGCCATGCAGTTTGGTGATAACTTGTTCCTATTCTATACAGGAAATGTTCGCGACGAAAACTGGATCCGTCACCCATACCAGATTGGGGCTTTGATGGATAAGGATGGCAATATTACGAAGATTGACAAGATCTTGATTGACCAGCCAGCAGACTCTACAGACCACTTCCGCGATCCGCAAATTTTTAACTTCAAGGGGCAATATTATGCCATCGTCGGTGGACAGGACTTGGAGAAAAAAGGCTTCGTCCGTCTCTACAAAGCTATTGACAATGACTACACAAACTGGCAAGCAGTTGGCGACCTTGACTTTGCTAACGACCGCACTGCCTACATGATGGAATGTCCAAATCTGGTCTTTGTAGGGGGACAACCTGTCCTTCTCTACTGCCCACAAGGATTGGATAAAGATGTTCTAGACTACGATAATATCTATCCAAATATGTATAAAATTGGGGCTTCCTTTGACCCTGAAAATGCAAAAATAGTAGATGTGTCTCAACTTCAAAACATGGACTATGGTTTCGAAGCCTATGCAACCCAAGCCTTCAACGCTCCTGACGGACGTGCTCTAGCAGTTAGCTGGCTTGGATTACCAGATGTTTCTTACCCATCTGACCGTTTTGACCACCAAGGAACCTTCTCTTTGGTCAAAGAACTGACTATCAAAGATGGCAAACTCTACCAATACCCAGTCGCAGCTATCAAGGACCTCCGTGCTTCTGAAGAAGCCTTCTCAAACCGTGTCCAAACCAATAACACTTACGAACTTGAACTCAACTTGGAAGCCAATAGCCAGAGCGAGATTGTCTTACTTGCTGATAAAGAAGGCAAGGGACTTTCCATCAACTTTGACCTTGTAAATGGTCAAGTAACAGTGGATCGTAGTCAGGCTGGTGAGCAGTACGCACAAGAATTTGGAACTACTCGTTCTTGCCCTATCGACAATCAGGCTACTACTGCTACAATCTTCATCGATAACTCTGTCTTTGAAATTTTCATCAATAAAGGAGAAAAAGTATTTTCTGGTCGTGTCTTCCCACATGCGGACCAAAATGGTATCCTGATTAAATCTGGAAACCCAACTGGAACTTACTATGAATTAGATTATGGTCGCAAAACTAACTGATGTCGCCAAACTTGCAGGCGTCAGCCCTACTACCGTTTCTCGGGTTATCAATAAAAAAGGGTATCTCTCTGAGAAAACCATCCAAAAAGTCAATGAAGCCATGCGAGAATTGGGCTATAAACCCAACAACCTAGCTCGTAGCTTGCAAGGAAAATCGGCCAAATTAATCGGTTTGATTTTCCCCAATATTTCCAACGTTTTCTATGCAGAATTGATTGATAAGCTGGAACACCAACTCTTCAAAAATGGTTACAAGACCATCATTTGCAACAGTGAGCACGATTCTGAGAAGGAACGTGAATACATCGAAATGTTGGAAGCCAATCAGGTGGACGGTATCATTTCTGGTAGTCACAATCTAGGAATCGAAGACTACAATCGCGTGACAGCACCAATTATTTCCTTCGACCGAAACCTATCGCCAGACATTCCTGTCGTTTCCTCTGACAACTATGCTGGTGGGGTTCTTGCTGCCCATACCTTAGTCAAGACAGGTGCCCAGTCTATCATTATGATTACAGGGAATGACAATTCCAATTCGCCAACTGGACTGCGCCACGCTGGTTTTGCTTCTGTACTCCCCAAAGCTCCTATTATCAATGTTTCCAGTGACTTTTCTCCTGTCAGAAAAGAAATGGAAATCAAGAATATCTTGACTCGACAAAAACCAGATGCAATTTTTGCTTCGGATGATTTGACCGCTATTCTAGTCATTAAAATTGCTCAGGAACTGGGAATTTCTGTACCAGAAGAGCTCAAGGTCATCGGTTACGATGGTACCTACTTTATCGAGAATTACTACCCTCAACTGGCTACTATTAAGCAACCCTTGGAAGAAATTGCCTGCCTCACTGTGGACCTCCTCTTGCAGAAGATAGAAGGCAAGGAAGTTGCGACAACTGGTTACTTCTTACCAGTTACTCTATTGCCAGGAAAAAGTATTTAAACACAAGAAAACTCAGACCGAATTCGTCTGAGTTTTTTATGATCTTAAATTTTCTAAATAACGCTGGGCTGTCTCTAGGTTAAAGGTTTTATCTGCAATGAGGCGCTCGACTAGGGGAGCTACCTCGGATTCACTGGCTCCTGCTAGGAGAGCTAAGGATTTAGCCTGCAATTTCATGTGGCCTTGCTGAATCCCTGTACTCACCAAGGCTTTGAGGGCCGCAAAGTTTTGGGCAAGCCCGATAGACACGATAAGCTGAGCTAATTCTTTAGCAGAAGGATTTCCCAGTAGTTCATGACTGAGGGCTACACGAGGGTTGAGACCAATAGAGCCACCCTTGGTTGCTACAGGCATAGGAAGAGTCATTTGACCAACCAATTCTTCTGTCTCCAAGTCTAGACGCCAAGAGCTAAGACCTTGGTAATATCCATCTCGACTGGCAAAGGCATGGGCCCCGGCTTCGATGGCACGCCAGTCATTACCAGTGGCAATCAAAATGGCATCAATACCATTAAAAATCCCTTTATTATGAGTAGCAGCTCGATAAGGATCAGCCTGCGCAAACTGACTAGCCAAAGCTATTTTCTCCGCAATCTCTCGTCCTTGCTCCTTTTGACGACTCAAGTAGCGAAAGGCGATGTGGCAACTTGCCGTCACCAGAGAATCGGTCGCAAAATTAGATAGGATTCCCATGAGACTCTGCCCCTGGCTGAGTTCTTCTAAGACTGGTTTCAAGGCCTCCAGCATGGTGTTGAGCATATTGGCTCCCATGGCTTCCTGGGTATCGACATGAAGATAAACAACGAGAAAGTCTGTTTCGCCTTTTATCTGCTCTACATGCAAATCACGCGCCCCACCTCCACGTTTAACGATAGAAGGATAGGCTTGATTGGCAAGTTCTAAGAGTTCCTCTTTCTTACTAGCAATCTTCTCTTGCGCTTGTTCAGGATTAGAAACTTGATAAAGGGCGACCTGTCCAATCATCTGGCGATCATGGACTTGCGCAGTAAAACCGCCTGCACGCTTGATGATTTTACTGGCATAACTAGCCGCAGCAACCACGGACGGTTCTTCTGTCACATAGGGAACTGTGTATTCCTGACCGTTAACGAGAACCTCTGGGACCAGCGAATAAGGCAGAGAAAAAGTTCCCACTACATTCTCACTCAGCTGGTCTCCCACAGTCACACTCATCTGTTCATCCTGCTCCAAACTCTCTTGTCTCTCAGGACTAAGGAGCGCCTGAGCTTTTATCAGCTCGAGGCGCTCTTGGTATGATTTTTTAGAAAATCCATTCCAACTTATCTTCATTATTTTTCAACCTTGCTATAACGGCGTTGGTGGTCGACAATTTCAACCAAGGCAAAATCTTGATTTTCATAATCTGTAAACTGAGCAGAGTTTGTTTCATCCAAGTCTACTTCCTCAAAGAAGACTTTTTCATAGTCTGCAACGGATAAGACAGTTCTTTGGTCCAGCTTGTTCAAGCGGTCTTTGTCTAGATAGGCTTCATATCCTTCAACCAATTCACCACTAAAGAACTCAGCCACGGCACCACTTCCGTAACTATAAAGGGCAATTTTATCCCCAGCCTTCAAGCTATCTGTATTTTCCAACAGAGACAAAAGTCCAAGGAAAAGTGAACCTGTGTAGATATTCCCCACCTTTTGGCTGTAGAGAATAGACTGGTCAAAATGCTTTTGCAAGAGGTCTTTTTTCTCTTGGGGCAAGCTCTTATCCATGATTTTTTTCAAGCCTTTTAGCGCCAATTTAGGATAAGGCAAGTGGAAACAAACAGCCGCAAAATCATCCAAAGTAAGCTGGTAGCGTTTTTGGTATTCAAGCCAAGTCGTTTTCAAGCTATCCAAGTATTGTTGGGTAGAATAAACACCATTTACATATGGGGTTGTCGAGTAATTTGGACGCCAGAAATCCATGATATCACGGGTCTGAGCTACATTGTCATTATTAAAGGTCATAATGCGTGGATTTTGTGTAATCAACATAGCCACACTTCCAGCACCCTGAGTTGGTTCTCCTGGAGTTTCAATACCATACTTGGCAATATCACTGGCAATAACCAAGACTTTGGACTCTGGAGAATTTTCCACATGCAATTTGGCATAATGGAGGGCAGCAGTCGCTCCATAGCAGGCTTCTTTAATCTCGAAACTACGAGCAAAGGGCTGGATACCCAGCAAACCATGTACAAAGACGGCCGCAGCCTTACTCTGGTCAATTCCTGACTCAGTAGCCACAATGACCATGTCGATTTCTTGTCTTTCTTGCTCAGTTAAAATAGAGTCACTTGCACTGGCTGCCAAGGTCACAATGTCCTCAGTTAGGGGCGCAATACTCAATTCCTTGAGCAAGAGTCCTTTACTTAATTTTTCAGGGTCAATTCCCCTCGCTTCTGCTAAGTCTTGTAATTTCAAGACATATTGACTGGTCGCAAAACCAATCTTATCAATACCGATTGTCATATTTACCTCTGTTTTATCATTCATTGTAAAAAATCGTTCTATACTATTTTATCACAAATGGCAGTAAAAGAGAGAAAAAAGACTTGATTCACCAAATCAAGTCTCTTAGCAATCTAACTATTATGCTGTTTTCGTAAGTAGGAGTAAAATCTAAGAATCACTGTTCCACTAGCCATTCCAATGGAAATCACCAAAGCCAACATAACAACCAAGGTTGCACTAGCAATGGCGTGACTGTAATCCCCCGTCACAAAAAAGGCAGTTGTCCGATAAGAAAGATAACCCGGAACCAGAGGTGCCAAGATTGCTAAGATAAAGACTACAGCAGGTGTCTTATAAAGAATACTCAAAATCTGGCTGACACATGAACCGATAATGGCCGCAATGAAGGTAGCTACGATAACATTGGTTGGTTCCTTGAGTAAGAGATAGATTAGCCAGACAGCCATGCCCAAAATCCCTCCAGGTAAGAGCATGGACCTTTGCACATTGAGTACGATTAAAAAGGTAATAATGGCAAGAAGACTTGCTACTGCTTGTAATAAAAAGGTTGTTAGTGTCATATTAATTCATCAATACCAAGGCGACAGAAGTTCCTGCCCCTAAAGCAAGGGTAATGAGCAGGGATTCAAACATCTTACTCATACCAGAGTTTATGTGGTTGGTCATAATATCACGAACCGCGTTGGTCAAGGCAATCCCTGGTACAAAAGGCATGACCGCACCAGCTATAATCAAATCTGCTGTTGAAGGAAATCCTGTGTAGCGAGCCCAAAACTGGGC
Source organism: Streptococcus mitis (assembly GCF_003942965.1). GTDB lineage: Bacteria > Bacillota > Bacilli > Lactobacillales > Streptococcaceae > Streptococcus > Streptococcus mitis_BH. The sequence continues at coordinate 33,695 of NZ_RJOG01000009.1, forward strand.
AATCATCCCAAAGACAAAGGCTCCAGCAAAGGCTGTCACAAAAGGAATTCGGATAAACTTCTCCACATAGAGGGAAAAGGCAAAACCAAATAAGGTAGCCACTCCTGCCCCAAGTGCATCGTAGATATTTCCACTAAACATAATCGAAAAGAAAGGAGCACTAAAGGTAGCAGCCAGAGTTACCTGCAACTTGGTATAGGGAAGAGGTTGGGCTTGCAAGACCGTCAATTGCTTGAAGGCTGTCTCTAAATCAAGCTTTCCACCTACCAACTGTCGAGAAATCTGGTTCACATCGCAGACTTTTTCGATGTTATAAGAAGAGGAAGTCACGCGCTTCATGCGAGAAATATTGGTATTTTCAATGGAGAAAAAGATAGCGGCAGGCATGGCAAGAACATTGCAATCCACAATCCCCTGCGAATGCGCAATACGAATCATGGTATCTTCTACACGATGAATCTCTGAACCACTTTTGAGGAGAATGGTTCCTGCTAGCATAATCACATCGATAACGGCATTTAATTCTCTTGATTCTTCCATGCTTTCCTCCTTTTAGTTACTTTCTCTATTCTATCACAAAAATTCAATTTAAAAAAATCTTTGTCATAATATCATGACAAAGATCGGCTTATTATCAAGGAGTTTCGTGGTTTCCTTCACTATTTGGTTGATTCGTTGGAGGATTATTCCCTTGTTGATTACCTTGTTGATTACCTCGCTGACTACCTTGTTGGTTCCCTTGATTTGGTGTTGTTGTAGAACCTTGGTTTCCACGTTGAGTAGGATTAGAGGATGAAGTTGACGGCGGTGTTTTCGGTCTATAAACTGAGATTTTGATACGTGTGTAAGTAGGGTCAACCTTTTCTCCAGCTTTTGGTGTTTGATCTACAACCGTGCCCTCTACTGTTCCTTCAGGAGCTGTCGAAACCTCGACAACCTCAATATTAGCCTCATTTACTCCGACAATCCTAATCAGATTAGTCTTAGTAAATTCGAAACTTGAACCGATGTAATTAGGCATACCCTTCTTAGCAACTGTTAAGGTGATCGTAGTAGCTTTTGAGAGATCATATGTCGAACCCGAAGCAGGAGTCTGTCTGAGGACGGTTCCAGGTTCGATTTCGCTGGATACTTCCTCTTCCATCTGGATTAGATTTTCTGGCACCTTTTTCTCCTTGAGTTCAGCTACGACATCCGTATACTTGCGTCCGACGTAATTGCTCAATTGGAAGGATTGCTTACCTGATGAGACAACCAAATTGATTTTCGTTCCTTCTTTTCGGCTACTACCCGCTTCAGGATCCGTTCGAATGACACGTCCTTCTGCTACTGTATCACTAGCTTCTGATTTTTCTTCGCCTGCTTCAAAATTAGCTTTTTTAAGAGCTTCTTTAGCTTCTGCAACCGTCTGACCTGCCACATTTGGAATAGCAATAGTTGCAGGAGTTCTGGATAGTATCCAAATAAGAGAAGCTGCCACCAGTCCAATCGTTGCTAGCAGAATCAGATAACGAAATCTAAACTTCCGTTTTTTAACAGGTTTCTCTAAATACTCATTAGTAGAAGTAGGTTGTACAACTTTCTTAGGTTGTTGTTTCGGACTTTGGACTTGTGGTTTTGGAATCGCAGTTAGAGTACTTTGTGGAACTTTAGGAAGAGTCTTGGTATCCGCCTTAGTCGCATCGTCAAAGACCAGTTTTGGTTCATTACGACGATTATAAGACAAACTACTAGATAAATCCACATACATTTCAGCAACTGATTTGTAGCGATCTGTCAATTTCTTGGCAGTTGCCTTGATAACAACATTTTCTAAAGCCTGAGGCACAGATGGATTTTCAGCTATAACCGATGGCAATGGCTTCTGGAAATGCTGGAGGGCGATGGTAACCGCACTATCCCCATCGTAAGGAATATGACCTGTCAGCATCTCATAGAAAATAATCCCCATGGCATAGATATCACTCTGCACAGTTGCTTTAGAACCACGCGCCTGCTCTGGTGACAAGTAATGAACTGAACCCAGCATTGAGTTGGTCTGAGTCAGACTTGTCTCAGCAAAAGCGACCGCAATCCCAAAGTCTGTGACCTTGGCAGTCCCATCTGGGGTCAAAAGGATATTTTGCGGTTTCAAATCCCTGTGAACAATTCCTCGAGTATGGGCTAAGCGCATAGCCAAGAGGATTTGTCCCATGATTCGAACCGCTTCTTCATTTGAAAGAGGGTGATGTTCCTTGATATAGCGTTTGAGGTCTAATCCAGCAACATATTCCATTGCGAGATACTGTTGTCCCTCTTCTTCACCGATATCTGTAATCCGAACGATATGAGGATGGTCCAGATCCGCCATGGCTCTCGCTTCCCGCTGAAAACGAGCCACTGCAATAGGATCTGTCTGGTAGTTGGTCCTCAGGACCTTCACTGCCACTTCTTCACCGTCCAAAATCAAATCCTTGGCCAAATAGACATCTGCCATGCCTCCTCGACCAATTTGTTTGATAATCCGATACCGCCCGGCAAAAATCTTGCCGATTTGGATCATTCTGTTGCCTCCTCATTAACAGCAATAAGGGCAACTGTGATATTGTCTAAACCACCAGCATTGTTGGCAAAACGGATCAAGGTTGCTGCCTTATCTGCCAAAGAAATATCGCTGGTTACAATATCAGAAATCTCACTACCTGAAATCATATTTGTCAAGCCATCACTATTGAGTAAGAGATAGTCCCCAGGCTCAAGGGTGATTATTCCAAAATCAGGCTGAATTTCATCTTTTTGACCAATAGATTGAGTAATAATATTTTTCTGTGGATGGCTAGCAGCTTCTTCTGGCGTCAATTGACCTGCCTTAAGCAATTCATTGACCAAAGAATGGTCGCTCGTTAACTGGTGGTATTCTTCTCCACGAATCAAACCGATACGAGAATCCCCAATGTGGGCATAGATAGCCTGATTATCAATAATGGCTACAGCCTCAAGGGTTGTACCCATCCCTTTATAGGCTTCATCTTGCCCCAATTGGTTAATCTTTTTATTTTCCATCTCAAGGTTGTTAGCAAACCATTCACGCACCTCGTTGATGGTATCAATTTGGGTATCTACCCAAGCGATACCTAAATCTGTAACCGCCATTTCACTCGCGATATTTCCTGCACGGTGTCCTCCCATCCCGTCAGCTAAGATAATCATAGTACGACCTGCTCTGTTGACGTAGTGGTTGACATAGTCTTGGTTATTTGTTCGTTTTTGACCAACATCCGTTAATATTGAAATTTCCATATGTCAGTTCCTTCCTAATCCGATATCTTACGAAATTGGCTGATGAAAAATCCATCACTTCCATACAATTCAGGTGTAATGAGAATACAACCATCTTTCATGATATCCTTACATTCATGTTCTAGTTTTACCTGCTCAAAGTCGGGATGACTTTCTAAAAATGCCTGTACGACTTGAAAGTTCTCCTCTGAGACAATAGTACAGGTACTATAAGTTATTATACCACCTTTGCCTAGTGTTTGACAAACACTACCTAATATTTCTAGCTGAATTTCCTGCAAAGACGCGAAATCTGATGTTTCCTTATTGTATTTGATGTCTGGTTTGCGGCGTAAAAGACCAATTCCTGAACAGGGAGCATCCACCAAAATCTTATCAAATGAATTCTGACCAAAAAACTCATGCACCTTTCTGGCATCTAATTTTTGCGTTTGAACCCGATCTGCAACTCCCAGACGTTGGGCATTTTCTTGGATTAAGTTCAACTTGTGGTCGTACAAGTCCAGAGCAGTAACCTGACCTGTCGTGAGATAAGAGGCTATATGAGCTGTTTTTCCACCCGGAGCCGCACAGGCATCTAGAATCTGCTCATCACCTTGTAAATCAAGCGTCGGAGCAACAAGCTGACTGGACTCGTCTTGGATGGTAATGGCTCCATCCGCAAACAAATCATGGCCTGCAAAATGCCCTTGCTCCTTCACAAGACCAGAGGGAGACAAGGATGAAACACTGGCCTCCAACAAAACTTGGATTTCTTCTTTTCGTCCTAGGTCCGTTACACGAATACTGGCCTTGTTTCGCACCAAAAGGCTTTCAAAGATAGCTTGCGCTCGCTCTTCTCCGTATTCTTCCTTGAGCTTGGCAACTAGCCAAACTGGGAGAGAATAGGCAATGGAATCACGCTTGTTTTTTCGTTTTATGCTAGCAATATCTGGCCAGCCTTCACGCAAGATACGGCGAAGGACGGCGTTGACCAATTTTTCACTGCCTTTTTTACGGACTTTGGCCAATTCCACTGCTTCATTGACTACAGCATGGTCTGGAATCTTATCTAGATAGCGGAGCTGGTAGGCACTCATGAGGACAAGGACATAGAGCCAGCTGTCTAACTGGTCTCTGTCTTCGATAAAGTGGGATAGGTACCATTCCAGAGTCAGTTTACGGGCTACAGTTCCATAGACAATCTCTGTCACCAAGCCCTTGTCTGCTGCAGAGAGTTGACTTCCTTTGAGGTGTTTATTTAAGGCGATGTTTGAGTAGGCTTGATTGATAAAGACATCTTCTAATACCGCTAGGGCTAAACTTCTAGCCGTTTCTACTTTAGTCACCAAATCGTTCTCCTACAGTCAATGTACGTCCAACTCCGTTAAGGAAGGAAGCAATGTCCATCTTAGGTTTACCAGCTGGCTGCACTTGTTTTAGGGATAGAGCCCCTTCTGCCGTTGCGACAATCAATTCTTTCTTGCCGATAGAGAGAATCTCACCTGGATTTCCCTGACCTTCTACAGCAAGAGCTTCATAAATCTTAAAGCGGTCTCCCTTAAGGAAAGTATGGGCAACAGGCCACGGATTCATTCCACGAATTTGGTTAAAGAGTTGACGATTGCTTTTATTCCAATCCAACTTTTCTTCCTCGGGTTTGATATTTGGCGAGAAGGTAACCTGACTTGGATCCTGCGGTTCAGGTTTGATTTCCCCAGCAATATAGGCAGGCAAAGTGTCCAAAAGCAAATCGCGACCAACAAGAGCTAATTTCTCAAACAAGGTGCCAACATTGTCCTCATCCGTAATCGGAATACTACGACGAGAAATCATATCCCCTGCATCCATTTCCTTAACCATCTCCATAATGGTCACACCAGCTTCCTCATCACCTTGAATCAAGGCATAATGGATAGGCGCACCACCACGATGTTTAGGAAGAAGAGAAGCATGAACATTGACTGCAAAGTCCATGCTATCAAGGAGTTTACTTGGAAGAAACTGCCCAAAAGCAGCAGTCACAATTCCATCTGCTCCTAGCTTCATAATAGCTTCCATCTCTGGACTTCCAGATAATTTTTCAGGTTGGTAGATTGGAAGACCCGCTTCTTTGGCAGTCTGCTTGACCGGGGTTTCCTGGATCACTTTTTTACGTCCGACAGCACGGTCTGGCTGGGTCACAACGGCTAGAAGTTCGTACCGGTCATCTGTCAAAAGCCCTTTTAAAACTGTTGCTGAAAAGTCGGGGGTCCCCATAAAGATTAGTTTTGTCATATCTTCTCCTTCTTATAAAAATTGCTGTGGCTCATGGTCAATGCTGAGACGGAGCTCACTATTTTCCCGTTCTTGAGTTAAGGCCAGAACCCGATTGAGGGTCGGCCCCAGCTCATCTTCTAAACGATATTTAATCAAAATCTGGTAATGATAGAGGTTGTGGGTACGAGCAATCGGTTTGGGCGTTGGCCCAAGAATGTTACTGTTCTCTGATAATCCTGACCTCAAAATGTTCATGACTTCATAGGCACGTTTGACCACCTCTTCTTCTTTCTTGTGAGAAAGGGTAATGCCAATGGTGAAATAGTAAGGCGGATAACCAAGTTGTCGTCTGATTCCCATTTCATAGGCATAAAAACCTTCGTAATCCTGATCCTTTGCAAATCGAATAGCGTAGTGCTGCGGATTGTAAGACTGAATCAAGACCTGCCCAGCTTTTTCAGCACGACCTGCCCGGCCTGCAACCTGAGTCAAAAGTTGGAAGGTTCTCTCAGAAGAACGGAAGTCTGGCAAATTCAAAGCCGTATCCGCATTGAGCACTCCGACTAAAGTCACATTTGGAAAATCCAATCCCTTGGCAATCATCTGAGTACCTAGTAAAATATCTGCTTCTCCTTGTCCAAACTGGTCAAGCAGAGCTTGATGACTACCTTTCTTACGAGTCGTGTCCACATCCATCCGCAAAATGTGGGCCTGCGGAAAGAGTTCTGCCAGCTCATCATAAGCCTTCTGTGTCCCTGTCCCATAGTAACGAATACTTCGGCTCTTACAGTTAGGACAGACCTGAGGAATGTCCTTCGAAAAACCACAATAATGGCAGTTCATGGTCTTGGTATCCATGTGCAAGGTCAAGGAAATGTCACAGTTAGGACAAGTATCCACGGTCCCACACTCCCGACACATAACAAAGCTAGAATAACCACGACGATTGAGCATAAGAACCACCTGCTCTTTTTTAGCCAGACGATCCTGAATCGCTTCTAGCAAAGGTGGCGTAAAGTTTGACGTCTCGTTTTGTCCGATATAGTCCCGAAAATCAATCACTTGAACCTTGGGAATAGTGGCCAGAGGATTGGCGCGTTGGGTCAGACGCAAGTGTTGATAGACGCCTTTTCCAGCTCGCGCACGGCTTTCCAGACTAGGAGTTGCTGAACCAAGTACCAAAGCTGCTTGATTATACTGAGCCCGTAAAATAGCAACCTCTCTGGCATGGTAACGGGGATTGCTGTCCTGCTTATAAGTCGCTTCGTGCTCCTCATCGATAATCATAACACCTAGATTCTTCAGCGGAGCAAAGATAGCAGATCTGGCACCAACAACAACTTGAGCATCGCCGCGCTCCACCTTGCGCCATTCATCATACTTTTCACCATTAGACAGACCTGAGTGGAGAATGGCCACTTTCTCACCAAAGCGAGCAATAAAGCGCTCCGTCATCTGTGGAGTCAAGGAAATCTCAGGCACCAGCAAAATAGCTGTCTTGCCCTTGTCCACGGCCCCTTGGATAATCTGCAAATAAACCTCGGTCTTCCCACTTCCTGTAATCCCTTGAAGGAGGAAGGGAGGCTGATGACTGCCAATCGCACTGACAACCGCATCACGCGCCTGCCTTTGCTCTGGATTCAACTCCAAAGGCTGACTTGCTTCAATGCCTTCAAAATAAGCAGCCGAGCGTTGCACTTCCTTTTGGACTATAGTAACAGCACCTTGTTCCACAAAGAAGTTAACTTGCTCCCGTGAGTAGGACTCTAACAAACTAGTCAAGGAAGCATTCTCTGGATGAGACAGCAAATAATCTCTCAATTCCAACTTTTTCTTGGCACGTGCAGAAATCTCGACACCTTCTAACTGAACAAGATCTATCTCATACCAAGACTGGGTCTTGACCTTCTTTTGATCAATTGCCTGATATTCCAGACCAAGCAGGCCTTTTCTAGTCAAACGCATCATTTCGGCTTGTTTGGCAAGGTCTAGCGAAGAAAAGGCTAGCGAATCTTCTGAACCAAACAAGCGCTCTCGGTCTTCCTGATTCAGACCAGCCAGAGGATAGAGAATCTTGTCATAGCTGGAGTTCAGAAACCCTGGTAACATAGCCTTGAGGATGGAGATCTTGTAGGAGAAAACAGATTTGCGTAACTCCTCAGCCAGCCAGAGTTGTTCTTTCGTGAGAACAGGAGAAAAATCCAACACCTCAGCAATATCTTTTAAATCTTGACTTGCCCCTTCTTCATCCACTTGAGACTCCAAACCATGAACAATCCCTTGAATCAGGCGATTCCCCTTACCAAAGGGCACATGTACCCGCATTCCAACTTCCAACATTCCCTCAAATTCCTCAGGAATTCTGTAACTATAGGGCTGGTCTGTCTGCATCAAGGGAACATCTACGATAATCTTGGCTATAGTCATCTCCTCACCTCCTCCTTGTCAGTATATTCTTGCAATAGAAAAAATAAGATTGAGTCCCCCCAACCTTAAATTTTTTCACCATCTTCTTTTTCTTTAGCGATTTGCTCTTTGATTTTCTTTTCTTCTTCTTCTTTACGACGTTTTTCTTCTTCGATACGGCGACGCACTGCTTCACGTTTTCCTTCTGGATCTGGGTGAATTGTTACGTTTCCTGATTCGATTTCTTCTAAAGCGCGAAGAGTTGATTTTTCAGACTTGAAACCTTGAGTTGCTGGCGCACCTGCTTCCAATTCGTGGGCACGTTTTGCTTCCAAAATTACGAGTGAATATTTTGATGGAACCTTGTCGAGCAAGGTATCAATAGAGGGTTTTAACATCATTTGCTTGTACCTATTTTCTAAATTTTATCGGGTAGTTGGAGATTTTGGTAACATCTCCTGATAGTGACCAATGACACGATCCACACGGAAGTGCTCTGCTTCGATCACACGTTTGACACGCTCAGCAGCTAGGGGCACCTGATCGTTGACAATCGCATAATCATACTCACGCATAAGCGCAATTTCTTCCTTGGCTTTTTCGATTCGTTGGGCAATTACTTCTGCACTGTCTGTTCCACGTCCTACCAAACGATCTTGCAATTCATCCAAATCTGGTGGTGTTAGGAAGATAAAGACAGCATCTGGAACCTTTTTCTTGACCTGAAGAGCGCCCTGAACCTCAATTTCAAGGAAAACATCGATTCCCTTGTCCAAGGTTTCATTGACATAGGTCAGGGGAGTTCCATAGTAGTTGCCGACATATTCTGCGTATTCCAACATCTGTCCTTGACGAATCAGCTCTTCAAACTCTTCTCGAGTACGGAAGAAATAGTCAACACCGTCCACTTCTCCAGGACGTTGTGCGCGTGTCGTCATCGATACAGAGTATTGAAATTGGTTTTCAGAACTCTCAAAAATCTCTCTTCTAACCGTTCCTTTTCCGACCCCTGAAGGACCAGAAAAGACGATTAGTAAGCCTCGGTCTGCCATTGTGTCTCCTTTTAGTCAGTCTGTGAAATAACATTTCTCTAGAATAATAACAAAAAGCCAGATTATCCTTTACAGTCTTTCTAACTAGTGTAACAAAAAAGCAGTAATTTTTCAACTGCTCTTTCTTATTTATTTAGCATAATCTATGATTTATACAAGGTAGCCCCCTAAAAAAGACTTGCCTTTTTATTCTATTTAAGAGATAATAAAACTACTAATATAAAAAGGAGAAGTTTATGGGAAATTATAAAGGAAAAAATGTTGATGAAGCAATTTCAAATGGCTTATCTGAACTCAATCTCAACAAAAGTGAAGTCAAAATCAATATCATTGATCATGGAAATGCCGGAGTATTTGGTTTTTTTGAAAAAGAAGCTGAGGTTGAAATAACACCATTGAGCCCAATGGAACTGAAAATAAAAAGATTGATTCCATATTTAATCGGTGCTGTTACAATATTTATGATTCTTATAGCAGTTATAATTGGAGTATACTCAGATAAGTCAACTACTGTTTCTCCCCCTTCCTCTACACAAACTAGCTCTATTATTGAAAAATCTGTCGAGAAAACTAGTGAATCATCCTCTACATCATCAAGTTCGACGCCTGCTTCCTCTAGTTCAACTAACACCACATCAAGCTCGACCGAAACCTCGTCAACAAGTCCATCACAAGCAACTATTATTACAGTAGAAAACAATGAAGACTTTAAATCTCTGCTCCAAACTGAAGATCAAAGTGTCATAACAGATTTTATTCAAAAACACAAAGGTCAGATAATTGAATTTGATGGGAACATAGCAAATCTTGCTAAGTCAAAATCAAAATATGATATTCTTATTCATTCTGGAAATTATCATCCTGATGAGGTATCAGGCCCTAATTTCAAAATCCCTCAAATCACTATCATCTCAAATCCTATATTCAATTCATTTAATGGGGACAATATTAAAACCGGACAAAATATACATATTAAAGCAGAAATCGGTAACTATAACTCTACTCAAGATTTAATCTACTTATCACCAATTGAGATTTCGCCCCGATAATATAACAAATAGTTGCAAATAATTTATTCAAAAAACTGAAGTCAGATTCTCTTCTGACTTCAGTTTTTTATTATTTAGCATAATCTACTGCACGAAGCTCGCGAATCACGGTTACCTTGATATTTCCTGGGTAATCGAGATTGTTTTCAATTTTCTCACGAACTTTGTGAGCCAAGATTGTGACTTTGTCGTCCTTGATTTGTCCTGGATTTACCATGATGCGGATTTCACGTCCTGCTTGAAGGGCAAAGCTATTTTGTACCCCTTCAAAACCGTTAGCAATTTCTTCCAAATCATGAAGACGCTTGATGTAGCTTTCAAGAGACTCACTACGAGCACCTGGACGTGCCGCGCTTAAGGCATCTGCTGCAGCGACGATAACTGCAATCACGCTCTCAGCTTCAACATCTCCGTGGTGACTAGCAATGGTATTGACCACAACTGGATGTTCCTTGTACTTACGGGCCAATTCCATACCGATTTCAACGTGGCTACCTTCAACCTCGCGGTCAATGGCTTTCCCAATATCGTGAAGGAAACCAGCACGACGGGCAAGAGCCGCATTTTCACCAAGCTCGCTCGCCATAATTCCAGCCAACTTAGCAACCTCAATCGAATGGCGCAAGACATTTTGTCCATATGAAGTACGGAACTGCAAACGTCCCATGATTTTCATCAAGTCTGGATGAAGGTTCGGCGCACCAATTTCATAGGCAGCAGCCTCACCGTATTCACGAATCTTATTGTCAATCTCTTGACGGTTTTTCTCAACCAACTCTTCGATACGAGCTGGGTGGATACGACCATCTTTGAGCAACATTTCCATAGTCATACGGGCAATCTCACGACGGATTGGGTCAAAACCTGACAAGGTCACCACTTCTGGTGTATCGTCGATAATCACATCGACCCCTGTCAAACTTTCAAAGGTACGAATGTTACGACCTTCACGACCAATAATGCGTCCCTTCATAGTATCATCTGGCAGATGAACCGTTGAGTTTGTTGACTCCGCTACATATTCACCAGCGATACGTTGCATAGCTTGAACCAGGATGTCCTTGGCCATTTTGTCAGAACGTTCCTTGACCTCTTGCTCAGCTTCGCGAATACGGCTGGCAATCTCCTTGGTCAAGTTTTCCTCTGTCTGAGCCAAGATAATATCTCGTGCTTCTGCCTGAGACAGAGCACCAATACGCTCTAGTTCTGCTTCTTTTTGTCTTTCGACTTCCTCTAATTGCTCTTCACGCGCATCAAGGTTTTTCGCTCTATCAGAAATACTTTGTTCTTTTTGTTCAAGTGTTTGTTCTTTACTCGTCAAATTGTCGTCCTTACGGTCAAGGCTAGTAGCTCTCTCTGTCAAACGACTTTCGATTTGTTTGAGTTCCTGACGTTCTGATTTGAATTCAGCGTCCACTTCTTCACGGTATTTTCTGGCTTCTTCTTTGGCCTCCAATAGTGCTTCTTTTTTAAGAGACTTGCTTTCACGTTTAGCTTCATTAACCAGTAAATCCGCTTCACGTTCAGCTTGTCCACGTAAATTAGTTGCTTCTTGTTCAGCATTTAAAAGCATCAACTCTGCAGCTTCCTGAGATGATTTCATCTTAGCTGAGATGCTGACATATCCAATGACTAAACCAATGATGACGGCAAAAACAGCAATCGCAAGCGACATGATTTCCATGTTTTTACCTCATTTAATTTTTATTATGAATGACATACATTCTTTAACATTTTACCATAAAAAAGTGATTTTCACAAACTTAAAATAGAATATGTTTTGAGGAATTTGGAACGCGTTTGCTAAAATAAACTTGTTATTTAGAAATAGTAGTTTAGTAGAGACTTGAGAAAAAGTCCACCTTTCAGTAGACTTAGTTTGTTTCTATTCTTATCGGTACTCTTCCAAAATTCTGCTCTGCTATACTTGGATTTCCCAGTTGGTAAATCTGGTCTGCCTTTTGGGTCATAGCATCCCAAGGTTCTTTGCCAATTCGGCTGACTAGATGGACCTGCTCTTTCAGAGACTTGAGATGTTGTCTGCCTTTTTCGGTAAAGCCAAGGACATGAATGTCTTCTGGCAAGTCATTTTCTCTAGCCTGCACCAAAATATAAGTCAAAAGGCGTCTGACACGCGCCTTGGTATAACGCTTGGTCGCAACCGCCTCAACCAATTCTTCCACAGACTGGGCTGTTTTAATAGCTTCCTTAATGCGCGCAGCCATTTCTTGATTGACCTGATAGATAGTGGTTAGGTCTGGATTTGACAAGATTTGATAGCGGAGCAAGGGAAAATAGTCTTCCCAGCTCACCTTACTGGCCTGCTCAAAGAGGGCAACAGAAGGCATAAAGCGTTCTAAGAAATCTTGATCCTTCTGGTGCTGACGAAGAGCTGTCGCCGAAGCAAAGTCCACATCTTTATCTACAGAATGGTAGCCCGCCCCCTGACGCTGAATCGGATGCAGTTTGGTGTTGTGTCCAACAACGGCTTTGGCATAGGCAAGAGCAAGAACATGATTGGGCGTATTGCCTGAAAAATCAAGACCTGCAAATTCCTTCCACATGGTTTGGGTTTTCTGGGGATAGGAAAGGGAATCAGGCAAATTTTCCACAAATTTCTCCATCTCAGTCCCCTGCTCTGTGTATAAGTCAGCGATTTTCTGGTAATCTAGAACTTCCTCCGTCCCAAAAGCGAGGCTATCAATGCCCAAACGAGTCAAGATATCCACAGCCCCTTGGCCGAAGAAATCCGCCGCCTGAACACTGACTAAAAATGGCAATTCCACTACCAGATCCGCTCCATTTTCCAGCGCCATCTGGGCTCGTGTCCACTTATCCACGATAGCAGGCTCTCCACGCTGCATGAAATTCCCTGACATGGCAACGATTTTCAGTCCCTCAGCCTGATTTAGCAGGTACTTATGCCCATTATGAAAGGGATTAAACTCCGCGATAATACCTGTGATGGTCATGATAATCTCCTACTTCTGCGCGACAAAAAACCAACGGGTGCTAGTTTCTGTAGGCTCTTTGTCCTCAAAGTCCGCATAAAGTTTGAAGGACTTGAAACCAGCCTGTTCCAGCAAAATATCATAGGTCAAGACCTCGTAGGTCCTTTCCTCATGCACTTCATCGTGGCGACTAAAAGAGCCGTCTGCTTCCTTGACGAAAAAGGTCAACTCATGCACGATGGAGTGAGGTGCTTCGTCCTCGTAGGTATCCCAGAGCATAGCGAAATCTTCTGCATTTTCATGGTAGGAATAGCCTGGAAAAACTTCGTCTGTCTGGTAGGTCGAGTGCACATCAAAGATAAAGACGCCGTCTTCGTTGAGGGCATTATACACTTCTTTAAAGACATCTCCCACTTCCACCTCATCCTGCATGTAGCAGATAGAGTCCGAATAACACGTGACAAAGTCAAATTTACCTGCCTTAGACAAATCCAGCATATTGCCTTCAATAAAGTCAATCTTTTGTTTTGCTGAAGAAGCTCTCTTCTCGGCAATCTTCAACATATCCGCACTCAAGTCAAGTCCAGTCACTTCAAAACCAGCCTGAGAGAAGCGAACAGACTGAATCCCTGTCCCACAAGCCAATTCCAAGAGTTTCTTTCTCTCCTTAGTTTTTGGCAAATGACGAAGAGAAAAGTCCGTCCATTTATCGTATAAACTATCATCCATCACTGCATCGTAAACAGCCGCAAAGGTTTCATAAGTTGCCATAATCATGATACCAAGAGCCTCCATGGCAAACACCACTCGCCCTTTACCTTTCTATCAATTTTTCTAAAATAAGCAAATAAAACCCAGTTGACTACAACTGAGTTCATCTTCTAAGCAAGAGCTTCTGAAATATCTACTGAATTTGCCTCATGCCATAGCTTTTCTAGGTTATAGTGGGCACGCATTTCTTCTGAAAAGACATGCACAACGACAGCGCCGAGGTCTAGTAAGACCCAACCTCCAGCTGCATCGCCTTCGATATGGCTACCTTTAAAGCCTGCATCAGCTACTTTTTCACGGATGTTATCAGCGATAGCGTCCAACTGACGGCTATTCATTGAACTAGTAATAACAAAGTAATCCGTCACGCTAGTCAAATCTTGTACGTCAAGTGCGAGGATATCCTCCGCACGTTTCTCATCAGCCGCTTTCACGACTAGTTCTAGTAATTCTTTTTCGTTCATTTAGTCCTCTTTTAAAAAATATTTTTATAATCTAGGACATCTGCAAAGCGATTCTCCCAAATGTCCTCATAAAATTCATTTATCGTTTCTGCTGGAATGTCATCCCCATCAAAGGTTGTGACAGCACCTTCTGGAATAATCAGCTTATAGCCATATTCAAAGGCAACCTTGACAGAGGTATCCACACAATATTCTGTCTGCATGCCACATAAAACTAATTTTTCAATCCCCTGTTTATCCAAGTATTCTTTTAAGCCAGTTTCTTTGAAAATACTATTATACTTCTTCTGAAAGACCTTTTCATCAGGTTTTCGATTTAAAAGCGCAGATAACTGCCAATCTTCTGATGTTTGAGCTTCAGGATTCTCAATATGTTGAACATAGATAATTTCGATATTCTTACTTCTAGCATGGTTTTGTAAATAAGAAATTTTTTCCAATAGACTATTTGTCTGAAAACCGGTTTCCACTAAAATATTCTGAACATCAATGATTATAAAAGCCGTCTTCATTTAGTCCTCTTTCAAATAGTGCACCCAGGCGTTATAGGTTTCAAGGGTTTGGGGATAGATGGGGAATCCCTGATGAGCTAGATGCTCCACAGTGCGAGCTGTTTCGTAGGCCACCGCCTTATTGAGCGATAGACTTGCAATCTCACGTGCCACATCCACTCCAGGAAAGGCACGATTGTGCTCTATATAGTCTGCGACATAGATAACCTTGTCTAGGTCTGTCATCTGAGCCGCCCCGACTGTATGGATTTCAATAGCTCGCAGGATTTCAGAATCATGCAAATTCAAATCTTCCTGAATCTTGTAGATGCCAACCATGCCATGCCAGACATTATTGCCCCAGTTTTTGAGATCAGAATCTAGCTGGTAACGGTCAATCAAATCCAGAAATTCCTGATCTGACAACTTTTTAGCATAGTCATGAAGAAGGCCTGCAAGACCTGCTTTCTCGACATCAACTCCAAAGCGCTGAGCCAGTTCTATGGCTGCACTCTCCACACCCAAGCAATGGGTTAAGCGTTTTTCAGGCAGAAGCTCTGCCATTTTTTCCAACAAAGCCTCACGAGAGCAGTTGATATAGTCTTGATAGGCCATCAGTAGAGTCCCTCCTTCTCGATGTAGTCTAGCACAGGCTGAGGTAGGAGAAAGTTGGGTTCCCGACCTTGGGCAAGGAAGTCACGCACCATACTAGACGAGATATCCATGAGAGGCACATCCACCCAGATAACGGGATAGGAAGTCCCTGCCTTGTAGCGTGGGCGCTGAACTCCCACAAACTGAACCATATCTACCAGTTCATCAATTCGGTACCACTTAGGCAGATAGTCAACCATATCGGCACCGATGATAAAGTAATAATCCGTATCTGGATGTTGCTCTGTTAAGATTTTCATGGTGTCATAGGTATAAGAAATGCCCTTGCGTTCCAACTCAATAGTTTCAATGTCCAGACCTTCAATCCCCTCAATCGCCAACTCAATCATCTTGAGACGATGGTGTTCAGGGATTGTTTCCTTTTTATCTACATGAGGAGGTTGGTATTCAGGCATAAGCAGAACTTGATCTAATCCCAACTGCTGGCGCACTTGATCCGCAACAATCAGATGGGCATTGTGAACAGGGTTAAAATTCCCCCCTAAAATCCCGACTTGTTTTCGTTTTTTCTCCTTGATTTCTGGCTCCAACTCTACTTTGGTAAAGGGAGTTAATAATTCAATTGCCATAGGCTAGTCTCCTTTATTTCTCTGTAAAAACAGTTATTTGGAGTTTCGGTCTTAGATTTCTTTGACTTTTTTAGAAATCTTTCGATTTTCTTTCTTGCTAGATTGTTTATACAAAATCAAGATGCGTCCGATTTTTTGGACTGTGTCAACACCGATTTCTTCTTCCAAGATTTCAGCTACTTCGTGGATGTTTTCATCTGTGTTTTGTAAGAGCGTTACCTTAATCAATTCGCGTGCGTCAAGTGCCTGACGGACGCTGGTTTTGATTTGGTCGTTAAGTCCATTTTTTCCAATTTGGATGATGGGTTTGAGGGTGTGTGCCTGGCTGTTGAGAAAGGCACGTTGTTTTGATGTTAATGACATAATTTCTTTAAAAGAGTTTCTTTTTATACTTTTCTGAAGTGGTGACGGACGTCAGCAAAGTCCTTCGGACTTTCATGACTAAAATTTGAGCCTAAGGTCTCAAATTTTCCGCAGTTGGTACAATCACTTGTACCAACTAACACCACAGTGAAAAGTATTCGCTGTGGGCTCGCAGGGCTCGCACGAATTTAGACAACCCTTTCCTTTCTGTGTTTAAATAATTGCTTTTCGTGTGACGACGGCGACGCCTTCTGGTGCCCAGACTGCGACTTTGGCAGTTCCTGTTACGCGGATCCAGCCTAGGCCTGAGATGACTAGGTCAGTCTTCTCCTTAATATTAAATACATGCTGGACTAATTTTGGAAAATCTTCTTTTTCCTTGCTATTTGGCGGTGTCAGAAGGGTTCCGACGTGCTTATCGTAGAAAGCACTAGCGCCTTCAAGTTTGGTACGATGGAGTTTGAGTTCATTGTCAAAGAAAGCAGTAAATCCTTGCTTTTCACCTGCAATGAAGTCAAAGCGTCCGAGACCTCCTAGAAACAAGGTTTGCTCTGGATTGAGCTGATAGGTTTTTGGCTTGATTTCCTTTTTAGGGCTGACATATTTGAGGTTTTTGGCCGTCAAGTAGTGAGCCATCTGGTGGCGGTGGATAATCCCCGGTGTATCGTAGATATAAGAGCCGTCGTCAAGCGGAATCTCAATCTTGTCCAAGGTTGTCCCTGGGAAGCGTGAAGTCGTAATGACGTTCTGGTCACCCGTGATTTCTTGGATAATAGCATTGATTAGAGTTGATTTTCCAACGTTGGTCACACCGACCACATAGACATCGCGGCCCTTTCGGTAGTGCTCGATTTTGTCAATGACTTCCTTGATGGCATGTTTGTTTTGTGCCGAAGTTAGGACGACATCGACTGGACGAAGACCTTCTTCGTGGGCACGCTCCATCAGCCATTGGCTAATCTTACCCGGTTTAACAGACTTGGGCAAGATATCTTTTTTATTTCCAACCAAGAGAACATCATTACCCGATACAAAACGTGGCAAGCCTGGGATAACAGAGCCATTAAAATCAAATATATCAATGACATTAACCACCAAAGCATCACTGTCTCCTACCTCGTGCAAGAGCTTGAGGAAATCGTCGTCCGTCAACTGGACATCCGTGATTTCATTGTAGTGGCGGAGACGGAAACAGCGTTGGCAATAGACTTCGCCAGTCTCCAAACCTTTTTCAAGTGCCGACTGGGGAGTAAAACCAAGATCAGCCTTGTCTGTCGTCTGAATGGTTGCTCCACAACCAATACAGAGAATTTCTTCCATAGTTAAATTCCTTTTTTATATGTAATCGGTCCGTACTTTTCAGTGATTTTTCGCATCACACGGCGCTCACGAGCTCGGTTAATTTGCGTTTTGATCGAGTCATGTTGGACCAAGGGTTTGACTAAAATCGAGCGAATGCCTGCACGGTGGGCTGCTCGTATATCTGTCATGAGCTGGTCACCAACCATGACCACTTCGCTTTTCTCATAGTGGAATTCCTTCATGGCACGATTAATCCCAAATGTGAAGGGTTTCAGAGCCCAATAAACGTAATCAATCCCAAATTTCTCAACTGCTCGTTGGACACGTTTTTTGGTGTTATTTGAGACTACGATAATGCGAATGCCCGCGTCCCGAAGGTCATGTAGCCATTGCTTCATCTCTGGCGTCCCATCAGGGTTGTTCCAAGCAATGAGGGTATTGTCCAAATCGACCAAAACAGCCTTGATTCCCTGCGCCTGCAGGCTTGGGACTGTCAGATCATAAACTGCTTCCACAGCAAAATCTGGCATGTAATTTTCAATTGCCATTCTGGCTCCTTTTCTTAACTTTTTTTCGCAATTTTCCTTAGTAACAATGACAAGACAATCCACAACCCAGCACTAGCCAAACTGATGTAGAGCCAAGCATGGGGCTCATCTGTTAAAGGTAGGGGAACATTCATTCCGAAAAAGCCTGTCACGACTGCCAAAACCGCTAGCAAGACTGAAATGATGGTCAAGGTTGTCAAATTATCATTCAGATTATTGTTTAGGATGTTGTTGTAAGATGCTGATAGTTGTTGGAGTACTTGAGAAATCAAGTCTGTCATGGATACCAGCTGATGTGCCTCAATCATAGCATCATCAAACTGTTCTCTCTCAATCTCGTTAAAACTGCGATAGAGGGCATGCCCTTGGATATGCTCTAGCAACATGCGATTTTGCTTGGCAGCCGCAGTAAGATAAACCATACCGGTCTCCAAGTCGGACAGAGCAAAGAGGTTTTTCTTGGTCGTCCGCTGACGTAGGAGACCATTGACCTCATCCTTACTCTTGTCCATCTGCTCGATGACAGGATAGTAGGCATTGCTGATGATTTCCAGACTGGCAAAGAGAAACTTGTAAATCGAAAGCATGTCATGACTCTCCAGATAACGGGTCATCTGTTCAATGACATAGGCGTTCTTGGTATTACTAATGGTAATCAGGCGACGATGTTCCACGATAAAGGTCATAGGAAAAGCTTCGTAGTATTCCTTATCCTTTTTCAAGTTCAAGACATTGTAGATAAAGGTCACAGTCCCATTTTCACGGTGATAATCCATGTGAGCGCGCTCATTTCTATCCAGCGCGTATTCAATGGTTTCCTTGTCCAAACCGTAGATTTCAGAAAGGTCCTCTAGTTTTTTCAACTTGTCCAAATCTAGGTTAATCCAGGTACAACCATTGCCCAACTGTTTTTCTAAAAACATCTTCTCTCCTTTACCAAACTCTTTCTATTGTACCATAAATCTGCTAAAATTTCAGGCCTGGTCTGTCCGAGAGAAATTGCTGACAACGGTGATATTCCGATTGGGAACGAA
Source organism: Streptococcus mitis (assembly GCF_003942965.1). Classification (GTDB taxonomy): domain Bacteria; phylum Bacillota; class Bacilli; order Lactobacillales; family Streptococcaceae; genus Streptococcus; species Streptococcus mitis_BH. The sequence goes on from NZ_RJOG01000009.1 coordinate 52,887, forward strand.
GTGCAGAACCTGGTCTTCTCCTCTGAGTTGCGTTGTTCGAATGCCGACGCTGACAACCTTGCCCGATACAGTAATAGGCCCATTTGTCAGAACGACCTCATCTCCCACATCCAGTTGATGTTCAAAGAGGATGAAAAAGCCATTGATGACATCAGACAGAAAACCTTGGGCTCCCATACCAATGGCCACCCCAGCAATCCCAGCACCTGCCAGCAAACTAGAAACTGGTAAACCCAAAATAGACAAGATACAGTAAAGCAAAAAGAAATAAAGGGTATAATTAAACACATTCTCTAATAAACGTGAGATGGTTTTCTGACGCCCGACATCATGACGAGACATTTTTAGAGAAGGTTTAACAATTCTCTGCACCATGGTATGGAGCAGTTTCTTAGCTATATAAAAGAGTAAAAATAGGAATAACAGAGAAATTAACTTGGTTAAGATATTCTCAATAATCGTTGTAACATCAAGCTTATTGAGGTAGGTTTTAAAAAATTCTTGCATAGAAAACTCCTTTCATTTATTATACCATACTTTCACAAGTGATGAATCTCCATAAATATTCAAAAATAATAGCCAAAATAGACAGAAAATTCTTGATTTTAGTTCATATTTATACTATAATCATAAACATTACACAACTAAGGAGGTTGTTATGAAAAAATTCATTCATGCTTGGAATAAGGCAAGCCTAATCAAACGGATTTTGATTGGTATGCTTATTGGAGGAACCCTAGGACTGACACTTCCTAACATTTCAGGAATTGGTCTACTCGGAGATCTATTTGTTGGCGGTCTAAAAGCCATCGCACCTATTCTAGTCTTTGCCCTCGTTGCTAACGCCCTTTCCCAACATCAAAAGGGACAAGATAGCAACATGAAAACCGTTATCTTTCTTTACTTGGTGGGAACCTTTGCTGCTGCTCTTATCGCTGTACTAGCAAGTTTCATAGTCCCTGTTGAGATTACCTTAAATAGTGCCAATACAGAAATCGCACCACCAGATGGGATTGGCCAGGTCCTCAGCAATCTCTTGCTCAAACTGGTTGACAATCCAGTCAATGCCCTTGTCACAGCCAACTACATCGGTATCCTGTCTTGGGCAGTTGTTTTCGGTATTGCTATGAGAGAGGCCAGCAAAAATAGTAAAGAATTGCTGAAAACTATGGCTGATGTGACTTCTAAGATTGTCGAATGGATCATCAACCTAGCTCCATTTGGAATCCTTGGCCTTGTCTTCAAAACCATCTCTGATAAGGGGATCGGAAGTCTAGCTAACTACGGAATCTTGCTTGCCCTCTTGGTGACAACTATGTTCTTTGTGGCTCTGGTAGTCAATCCACTAATTGCCTTCCTCTTTATGAAGAGAAATCCTTATCCCCTCGTTTTGAAATGTTTGCGTGTCAGTGGTGTGACAGCCTTCTTCACTCGTAGTTCTGCGGCAAACATCCCTGTCAATATGAAACTTTGCCACGACCTCGGACTAGATCCAGATACCTATTCGGTTTCTATCCCACTCGGTTCTACTATCAACATGGCCGGAGCAGCGATTACTATTAACGTTTTGACCCTTGCTGCAGTAAATACTTTGGGAATCCCTGTTGACTTTGCGACAGCCTTTGTCCTCAGTGTAGTAGCAGCAATCTCAGCCTGTGGTGCTTCTGGTATTGCCGGAGGTTCCCTCCTTCTTATCCCAGTTGCTTGTAGCCTTTTTGGTATTTCTAACGATATTGCCATGCAAGTTGTCGGTGTTGGATTTGTGATTGGGGTCATCCAAGATTCATGCGAAACAGCTCTCAACTCTTCAACAGATGTCCTCTTTACTGCCGTTGCCGAATACGCGGCAGCCCGTAAAAAATAACTCATAAAGGCAAGCCTGCTCAGGTCTTGTCTTTTCCGCTTTTATTCTAACTTACTAGGAAATCCTTATGTCTATTAGCCAACGTACGACCAAGCTCATCTTAGCTACCTGTCTTGCCTGCCTTCTTGCTTATTTTCTCAATCTCTCCTCAGCTGTCTCGGCTGGAATCATCGCCCTCTTGAGCCTATCCGATACCCGTAGAAGTACCTTAAAACTGGCCCGAAATCGCCTCTTTTCCATGCTTCTAGCTTTGGTTATCGGAGTTCTAGCTTTTCACTTGAGCGGATTTCATATCTGGAGCCTTGGCCTCTATCTAGCCCTCTATGTGCCTCTAGCCTACAAGATGGGCTGGGAAATTGGCATCACACCAAGTAGCGTCTTGGTTAGCCACCTCTTGGTACAAGAGTCAACCTCTCCAAACCTTCTAGTCAATGAATTCCTTCTCTTTGTAATCGGTACAGGATTTGCTTTACTAGTTAATCTCTACATGCCTTCACGAGAAGAGGAAATTCATCACTACCACACATTGGTAGAAGAAAAGTTAAAAGATATCCTTCAACGCTTCAAATATTATTTATCCAGAGGGGATGGACGCAACCGAGCACAGTTAGTTGACGAATTAGACACCCTTTTGGAAGAAGCCCTCAGACTGGTCTATTTGGATCACTCAGACCACCTCTTTCACCAGACTGACTACCATATCCACTATTTTGAGATGAGACAGCGACAAAGCCGTATCCTGCGAAATATGGCCCAGCAAATCAACACCTGTCACCTAGCTGCCAGTGAAAGTCTGATTTTAGCCCAACTCTTTTCAAAAATTGCCGGTCAACTGAGCCAGACCAATCCTGCTTCTGATTTGCTAGATGAAATTGAACGTTATCTGGAAGTCTTCCGTAATCGCAATCTGCCTAAGACAAGAGAAGAATTTGAAACCCGTGCCACACTTCTTCAACTCCTACGTGAAGCCAAAACCTTCATCCAAGTAAAAGTTGACTTTTACCAAAAATATGGACAGTAAAAAAGAAAACTTCAGACCAATCACAAAAGGTGAATATCTGAAGTTTTCTTTTATTTATAAGTTATTACCATAAAGGTTAACAGTAAAACGAATAAAGCCAAACTCACCAATAAAGTAAGAACCTTGACCAAGGTATTGCTCTGCCAGTAGCTTGGTTTACCAATATTACTGGTCGCATCCATAGAGAATAATTGATTTTGACGGGGTTGTATGGTCACCAATACAATTAAAGCCAGAGAGAGGACAATAGCTAAAACAATCAGTATGTCAGTCATAGGCCTACCTCAAAATTCCCAACAAAGTAAAGAGCAAACCAATCAAAATCATTAAACCCAAGATGAGTGAAAAAGTTTTACTAATCTTTTCCCCTCGGGTTTCTTTTTCTTTCTTGATAGGTTTTTGTTTCAACTCTTCCATGCGACCTTCAACGTCTTTGTAAAATAAATCTTCGTCTGACATGTTAGCCTCCTAAAACAGTTTGCATGGTTTCCTGATATCGTACCAAGTCAACATAATTCGCATGTTGGCCTTGCTTCCCAAGTGCCAGACTCATTTGGGTAACATCTGAAAGGGCCAGTTTTAGAGTCTCAACCAAAGCAGAAACCTCACTACTTTCAAATAAATGGTCTGGAGCGATATAAAGTCTATTGTGCACTGTCTGATTAAATCCAAGAATCAAGAGATTGTGCTCAAAGGCCTGACGCACCGCCTGCAACAACTCATTGCTGTGGTTTATATCCAAATAAATATCCGACAATTGATAGAGCTCCTGAATCTTCTGCGGACTAGCATTCTGATAAAGAACCACATTAGGATAGCGAAGCATGTCTAAAAGCTTAGAAGACATCTCTGTCACCGCTGCGATACGGAAGGTAACATCAGGCAAGGCTTCTACGATTGCTTCTACTTGCTCGATCTGATCTGAATTGGTCAAGATTAAGGCGTCTCGTCTTAGGAAATTATCACGTTTAAACTGATAATGGTAACCCAATTGTACAAATTGATCATGGTATTTCTCGTCAGTCAACTCTAAAGCACGTTCATAAGTCGCCTTGTTTGGAATGATAATCTTCTTAGTACGCACATCATCACTTTCCAAAATCAACTGCATATTACCTGGAATGGTATCATAGAGAGGTTCCTGCCAGACCAAGACATCTGAGCCAGATTTATCTGGATGATGGAAGGAAACCAAGAAAGGAGTCGCTAGAGTATTAAAGATAAGCTGACTTGTATCTATTTCCAAATCTTGCAAAAAGAAGGTGATAAATTCAACCTTATTTGCAAAGTAACGCATGGACTGACCAGGTAAGGTCAATAAGATATCACCCGTCACATGGTTTTCAAGTAATACCTCCTGGCCATTGACATCTTGGTAAATCGTCATAATCGGCTCACTATCTGCGCTATAGGTCGTTGTAGCAAAACAAGCTCCGAAACGATTGTAATGGTCAACCTGACGGACTCGACCTTCCAGGTCTTTCCAATCTACTTGCTTAACCAAGCGAGCCTGCATTCCGTCAGCGTAATGAATGACGGCTCTCTCCTGTGTCATATCTTCAATACGAGCAGACTGATTATTGCCTGAAATTTCCCAAAAAGCTGGAACAGGAACTTGGTTGAAATAGAGAGGTTTTCCCTTTTCATAGCCTAGATAATAGATAAAAGGAGAAACCAGACCATCAGGCAGAAAACCATCTGCATCGATGACCACTCCAAGTTGAGAAAGACCAGTAGCGACTAGACTTTCATGTAAATCTCGACTTTCCTGACTATAACGATCATAAAGTTCAATCATGGAGCACCTCCTCTACTGTTTTCTTCCACTTTTCTAAAATTTCTTCGGTTAAGAAGCCTTCTGCAATCTGGTAAGAATGGGCACGCATGGTTTCCAAACGATTTTCTTGATACAATTGACAAATCTTAGCTGCAAAAGCTTGCTTGATTTGATCTTCCACATGGTCAGATGAACTTGGAATCAAATAACCGTTTTTCCCATCTTCTATAAAAGTTTGATTACCATAAGGCACATCAAAACCAATTAGAGGTAGACCTGAACCAATAGCTTCCATCAAGGTCAAACCAAAGCCCTCGCTGGTTGAAGCCGTCAAATAGACCTCATACTGGCTATAAATCTGCGAAAGTTCCGCATGCCCCTTGAGCTGGATATAGTCTTCTGCCTTATGGCTAGCAATAATTTCTCGAAGAAGAGAATCTTCTCCACCACTACCATAAATATCAAAGGTCAATTCAGGTATTTCCTTACGAGCCTCAATAACCGCCTTAACCAACCAATCAATGTGTTTTTCTTTGGCAAGACGCGAAGCCGTAATCAATGAAAATGGCTTACGTCCCTGACTTGACTCAGTTAAGGAATCAATACTTCCTACAGGAATGGTAACAACCTTTGGTTGGTGCTGGGTGTATTTAGCAAATTGCTCTTGCAGAACTTCTCTCTGCTTATCAGTTGATACGATAAAGAAGTCAACCTTATCTGCATTTGTAAACTGATAGTCATAATAGTTATTCCAAAGGATGTAATCCTCATTTGTAGCATTTTCACTATAATGCTCCGCATGAACAACTACCGCTAGATGCGCGGCCTGTGCTTCCTCAAACACAACCTGACCAATGCCTGTCTCCCTATCCAGAATAACCAAATCAGACTTGTTCAAATTCAAGGATTTCATAAAAGCACGCATAAAAGCTGGCTTCCCATAGAAAATCTTATCCTTAAAACGATAAACTTCTTCCTTCCCTTGATTCATCAAGATATCATAGACCGGAGTTCCATCTTCATTGTAAAAGGTCCGTTGGTATAGGACTGCAACATTGTCCTTGGGAGCAAAGTATTCGCTACAATAACGAGTATAAGAGAAGTAATCTTTCCGAATCAGGTTCCCCTTAAATACATACTCCACATGTTGAACCAAGTCCTTGTTCTCATCAACCAAATAACAGGTGACAAACTTATCTTGGTCAGAAAAGAAGACACGCAAAACCTTGCCATTCTTTTCTCTACGACTTTCAACACCGTCAACAGTAGCCAAGACATCAGCCACTGTTACACTAGTTGGTGCAATCTTGATATCTGTAAAGTGATTATAAAGCCAGATAACTTGCTCATCATCAAAACAAATATTGGCTGTCAGATGCTGAATATTATCAGCTAAAATCATATCTGTAAAGATAAATTTAGAGGGTAAATTCAAACTTCGAAAAATACCGGCACGATAGGCCTGAGCATATTCTACACCACTACTGGCCCAACCAAGTCCTAAATTTATATTGTAAATTGTCATATTTTCTCCTCTTATGGAAAATGAGTCACAATTTCACCTTTTGGAGTGACCTCAACCAGCCCCATCAGGAGATTCCGTACCATATCAGCACGAATTTGCTCTTTCATCGTTTCAAAGCCTGCATAGGCTTCTTGATAATATTCTACAATTGGATTTTTCTGTGCAGCAGATTGCCCACCGATAGCCATAGATAATTGTTGTAGATAGTCTACCTGCTCTACCCAGTTATCATCTATAGCTTTAAGTAGAGATAGTCGTAAATACTGTTCATACAAGTCATGTTGTTCCAGTAATTCCTTCTTTTCAGAGAGTTCTCTACCCACAACTTGTTGAATAAAGTTGCGGACTTGTTTCTGATTAGATAGGTCTAGATTATCTGGAATTTCCTTTACATGGAAACTGATATTGGTAACAATAAAGTGAAACAGTAATTCACGACTGGCATAGTGTTCAGCCGCTACCGCTTCTGTATATCTCTCAATGATATCCACAACTACATCTTCTAAGTCACGAGAACCATCTATTAGACGATTTCGTTCCTTGTAAACCATATCACGTTGGATATTCATGCTCTCAGCATACTCTAAGGTCTGACGACGGGCAGTTCGACCAGCACTATCACTGGCATGTTGCGCCCTTTCAACCAGATTACGATACTTACGACCTTTGAGAATTTCTGGTTGCGTCATATCTTGAACTTGGTAATCTTTATACTTCTTGTGAACCCAAGATGGACCAAATTTCTTAACAACATCATCTTCCAGTGATACAAAAAACTTACTCATACCAGGATCTCCCTGACGGCCAGAACGTCCACGGATTTGAAGGTCAATCCGCTGACTCTCCATCCGCTCTGTTCCAATGACAATTAATCCACCAAGCTCTGCAACTCCCTTACCGAGTTTAATATCCGTACCACGTCCTGCCATAGAGGTAGCCACTGTCACGGCCCCCATCTGACCTGATTCCGCGATGATTTGGGCCTCACGCGCAGCATTATTGGCATTGAGAACATTATGTGCAATTCCTTCACGAAGCAAGAGAGATGAATAAAGCTGAGACATTTCAACTGAGCCTACAAAAACGAGTAAGGGATTCCCCTTAGCATGGTATTCTTTGATGTATTCTAAAGACGCATACACTTTCTCTGGTAAAGTCACATAGAGATTATCTGGATAGTCAATCCGTTGTCTAGGACGATTGGTTGGAATCCGAATAACGGCCATATTATAAGTCTCAAGAAATTCTTTTTCTGCTACCTTTCCTGTCCCCGTCATCCCAGATACTTTTTTAAACATCTTAAAAAGACTCTGATAGGTGATGGAAGCCATGGCTCTCGTTTCAGGAGACAACTTCACATGTTCCTTGGCTTCAATGGCCTGATGGAGTCCTCCCTGCAGTTTGGTCATCTCCATTAAACGACCAGTCCCCTTATCCACCAATACCATCTCATTTCCACGAATGATATAGTCCTTGTCTTTAGTGTAAAGTTTATGGGCTCGAATCGCATAAACTAAATGACGAGCAAAGGATGCATGTTCTTCCTTATATAAGTTGTCAATTCCTAGGAAACTTTCAGCAGACTTGGCACCTTTAGTTGTGATCCAAATCTCTTCCTTCTCCTCTTTGAAAATATAATCTTTTCCTTCGACCAGCGTTGTCACCAGTGTATCAATGATCGCATAGTAATTAGACTGAACACGGGGAGAACCCGCAATAATCAAAGGAGTTTGTGCACTATCCAATAAAATATCATCAATTTCATCGATAATCACATAGTTAAAAGGTTTTAAAAATTTACCTTCTTCATTCGAAGCCAGATTATCATTGAGGTAATCAAAACCTAAATTACTATTGGTTGAGTAAATGATATCCGAAGCATAGATACGTTTCTTTTCTTCAGCTTTCATTTCCTTCTTTGGATCCCCTGTAAATGGTACCCCAATGGTCAAGCCTAGAAAACGATAAACTTGGCCCATTTCCTCAGCATCACGCTTTGATAAATACTCATTTGGCGTAACAACCATCACTCCTTGACCTGAAAGAGCGTTCAAATAGACCGGCATAGTAGCTGTTAGGGTTTTCCCTTCCCCCGTATTCATCTCAGCAACATTTCCATAGTGCATGACAATAGCTCCCATGACCTGAACATCATAGGGGAACATCCCTAAAATCCGCCTGTCTGCTTCACGCACCACTGCAAACGCTTCTACTAAAAGATCATCTAGACTTTCTCCCTTGGAAAGACGCTGACGAAACTCCACTGTTTTAGCGACTAGTTCTTGATCCGAAAGAGAGGACATCTTGCCTTTTAAGGTATTGATCCTCTTTAAAATCTTTTTCACTTTCCTAAGCTGGAAATCTTGACCTAAACGTCTAAACACTTCTAATCTCCTTGATAGAAAAATGATAAAAAGTTAAGGATTCAAAACCAGCACTTAAAAGAGAAACTTGATAAGTATAACTATCCTCTGGATAAGTAAATATGAAATCTTTCACTTTTTCTACCTTTTCTTCTAAAATATCACCATAGCGGTCAAAAAAAGTTATCTTTGTATAAACCCCATTTTCAGGCTGACAATCAAAAAACAGTGATAGTTGATACTCCTGATTTCTTTTTAGTAAGGGAAGCTGGGGCTGAGTCCGAGCAGCCTGGTAATTGACACTAGAAAACCAAGTCTTGAGAATTTCACCGGATGGCAATAGAGGATTATACAGACGGACACTTTTGTCAGGGTAATAAGATACAGTTGATCCGTACATATAAGTTCCACCTACTTCTCCCCAATGAATAGACTGTCTCTGTGTGATAATCATTCTTTCTCCCTTCCAAAACCACTTGCTAGTACCATCCGATAAAAGTGGATAAACCAAGCAATATTGGTATCTGTATCATCATTGTGTCGTCCAGCAGTTCCTTTAGACAAAATCTTGGCACCTGTATTACATAAATAAGTAACTAGATTCTCATAAGCCTGTGGATCCATTTCTTCATCCTTCATATAGGACAAACCAAAGGTTGTCTTTGAAAAATTTGCTTGTTTAAAGATTTTCCAAAAACGCTGATCTAACTCCATAATATCTTGAGAACTTGTCCCACCTGTATGGTGAATTAAACAATCAAAAGCTAAGTTAGAGACACCCGGTGCGTCCAAACGTCCGCGACTAGCTATAGTTCCTAAGTTTGCCAAGGGCTTACCAACTATGATAGCATGAGGTTCAAAAGAAGCACCATAATAGAGAGCCGGAAATGTTCCCATAGAAAGTCCTGATAAAATCAAATCATTGCGATCAAATCCTAAATAATCAAGATAATGAGCTATCGTTTCTTTGACCTTTCCCTCTAGCTCATCGGTTCCTAGATAAAAAGCTCCCCCTTCTAAACGTGGATCAGAAAATAAAATGAAGGGACATCCTAGCGTTTTCATCATAAAGTAGCCCTCGAATCCTTCTGCAGGTCGATAACCTGCAAAATAGACAGCCAAAGGCGGTTTAAAATCACCTGGGTGGAAGAAATAGTTTATTTCATCACGCTTGGAATCATGTAGAATATTTCCACCAAGTACAAACTTCCCAAATTGTTTTCGACTCCAACGTTGGTGAAGATTACCTAGTTTGATAGTTCCATGACCTCTTGCTTCAACAGATATCGAGAGAACGTAATCTCCATCTCGACTATCCATAACAAGTGCTTGCTCCAAGTCTTTCTCAGACACTATTATTTCTTCAAAGAAATCATCAACAGAGCCACTCCACATTTTACGGATGACCAAACGAAAGTCACAGTTGCCTTGCTTTTCATATTCAAGCCACAACTCAACAGGAAGTGTTTTTTGAACCATAATATTATAAACCCAATAGGAAAGCTGGGAAAAATCTGATCCAAATCCACCTTCCAAACTCACATAATCCAATCCTTGATAAGAAATAGCTCCTGTAAAATTTGGATTCACTTGTATCATCGAGGGAAAGAGCTTATCACCATACCCACCGCCAAAAAGAGATTTACTCAAATCATTGATTAATTGTTGGGGACTTGAAAAATCAATTGCTTGTGCACATCGTTTTTTTAGAAAATCCACAACCTCTCTATCATTTATTTGTAGATTCTGGTTATAGAACAAAGTATAAGGTTCAAAATATTTTACAAAGGAAAATAAGTCTTTGGCATACTGACCATCTTCTATTAAAACGGCATGAAAACGGCTAATATCCTCTTTTTCCACTATTTCACGAAGGGCTACTGATGAGTTTGGGTAAAAATGATACCAACTCATATTTTCAGCTATGTCATATTGATTTTCCCAATTGGCAAGTCCTATCTGTAAAATATTAAGTTCCTTTGACATTTTTAACCTCCTCTATCCATTTATCTAATTTTCCAAGAAATTGTTGTCCAGTGTACTCCTTAATTTTCTCAATCGAATAAATCAAGGACTCATTCCACTCTTTCAACCTATCTGTGTAATAATGTGCTGCCTTTGAAAACTCTGTCACATCTGCTAGCAAATAACCATTTTTTAAATGTTCAACATAGACGGTTTCAACTAGATTGATTTGAGGAATTCCTGCACTAATCCCAGCTATTTGTGTGTAGAGATGAGGATGTCTATTTAAATCCACAATCAAACGGACAAATTCTAAGTTTTTTATCAAATCTAACTCATCATTCAAGTTGACAAACTGCATGCGTAAGTCCTGGTGTTGATTTTCTTCTAGAGGATTTTCTGCATCACCATAATCAATCGCCTTTCCTAGACTTTCGTATTGAATGTTTTCTTGGATTAAAGACTCAACAATCCCTTCAACCTCATTCATTTGATCTTGACTAGCAGCAAATGCTCCAAAAATCACCTCTGTATCTTTATTTTCAGCGACAAAGGACAAGACTTGAAGCAGAGCTTGATTATCAATCCCCTGCTCAAAATCCAGTTGATAAAAAATGATGGATTCTTTCTTAGTTTGGCTCCTCCCTAGTCGTAATCTGGTGTCAAAAGATGATAAATGATAAAATTGATGCATTCGTTCAGGATACAACTCCTGCAACAATCGTAAACTATCCTCTCTATCCACCAAAATCAAATCAGATTTTTCAAAAGTTAAATCTAAATCCCTAAAGGTATCTTGAGGATTACGCCCAATAAAAAGACTCAATAGTTTAGGATTTTTTCTAGGTAAACGGTCTAAGACCAGCTGATCATGATGAGAATGGGAAGGAAGCATAAAAATATCCTGGTCCTTCACATATTTTTGCAGATAATTCTCAAAAAATTCTGCCACCAAGTCTCCCATGTTTTGGTAGATAAACGATTTAAAGCGATAACCAAAAATTGGATTGATTTCTACCCGTCCGTCTTCTTTTAAATGCTCTCTAAATTGCCACACTCCCTTGGGATTCAGATATTCTTGATAGGCCGCTTGGCCATCTTCAAAAAAGATAACACTCGATACAAAACCACGATCATCCATGATATAGTGCGTATCTACTTGACCATTGGGTTCAAAATACTGTATATCACTGATAAAGCCTTCAACCCCATGTTCAACCTTAGCAAATTTCTTCCCATTTTTTTGAACGATAATCGTAAAGGGACTATAAATAAATTCACAGTCATCATCCCACTCAATATCTCTAATGCTTAACACTTGGGTATGGAGATTATGAAAATCTTGCATAACATCAAAAACGGAATAAGTATCCGTTTCTAACACACCATGTCTATGTAAAAAATAACGTAGATGAGGCTGGTAAGCTAATACTAATAGACGAGAATCTATATCTTGCTCTTGAAAGAGCCGAAGCTGGTGAAAGGTATCATCAAACTCTAGACGAAAGTGAGAAAAATACCATGGAGTGATATCTGCATGCCATTTCCTCTCAGAACCATACCAAGCTGGAATAAAATAATACATAAAAGTCTCCTAAATCAAGGGTTTATAGGTCTCATTTAGCCTTAAAGCCTTGACCTCGTCTCTAATCGTAAAAATCATGCCCCCAAACATCATAAACAAGCCTGGAATCATTGCCAATCGTAATAACTTTTCATCAAATAAAACAAAAAGCATGGGACCACCTGCCATGATCACATTAAAGAGACCACCTATGACTGAGAAACGAAGGACCAATCGATTAATAAATCGACTAGTGTCCTCTCCTGGATAAATTCCATAAATGTATTCTCCAGATTTTTTCATGCGGTCTGCAATCTCTTCTCCATTCATAGTAACAAATGCAAAAATAATACTAAATAAAAACAAGACCGAAATATAAACATAGACCCACAAAGGCTTCCCAACCATAAATTCCTTTGATAAAGCCGCTAGCCCTGAATGATTAGGGAAAATAAATCCCAACAAGATGAACAGATAAGCTGGTACACTAAGAAAACTCATCACATACATATAAGGCATCCCACCTGCAGGATTCAACATGATTTCGAGATAAGAATAGCGTTTAAAACGATTGTGTAAGCCAATTTTATTAACAGGAACCAAATAGCGAGCTCGATACATAATGGCAAGTAAATAAGAAAAAACAACGGTTAATAAAGCAAGTAACACAATAATCCCTGTTGGAATATGAACCGTTTGAAATGTTTCAATAACATCCTGAGGGATATTTAAAACAATACTGGATAGGAGGATTACAATAGGACCCCCAATCCCCATACTAGCATTTAAATCTGACAACCAAACAAGAAAAAATGTTCCTGCTATCAGCAACAAGGTATTCATTAGAGCAACCAAAATTGCCGAGTAGGAGGATTGTACTGGCAAGCTCAAGCTAACCGCCAAGGATTGAATAACAGCAATCAGCAAGGTCAGATACATTTTTCGACGATCTTGAATTTCAATCGCTGTTGAACTTAGCCCCAATTTTTTAGAATATGAAAACATCTGCCACAAAATCATAGCTGACATCCAAGGGGAGAGTCCAACAGAAAAAATTGACAAACTTCTTAGATTTCCACCTGTTAGGGCGGCTGAGAAGGCTAGATAAGCTGTTGAACCTCCTAAAAAATCTTTACTATTCAGGTCAACAAAAGGGAGAGTAATACGACTTCCCAATACATAGATAAACAGTAGAAATAAGGTAAATAGTCCTTTTTTTACTGCTATTGACGAATAAATTTTAGTCACAAAATACTCCCTTTACCTTCATTGTTTTTTATCTGGTAAACAACAATCTTTTTATTTCAACTTTTACTATTTCTTTGTTCTGCTTCAAAAAACACCTTCAATCTGAAACAAATATCTTTATATTCCTCAGTATCTGTTAATTGATGGTCTTCTAAAGTTTGCTTATAATCCTTTAAAAGATTGACAAATCGAATACGCAAAACAGAAACATCCAAACCAGCCAAGACACAGTCAGATATTTTCTTAGAAAACACTTCAACAATATCTCTTGCCCAAGAAAGATCAAATTTAGACCTCATAATACTACCTGAACGTCTTCTGTAGAGATAGATGTTATCATTGATAAACACTGTTTTTTTACTTTTTAAAAACAATCTATGGGTGGAAGCTTCATCATCAAATCTTCTACCGTGAGTAAAGGAAACATCATTAAATAACACTTTCTTATATAATTTAAAAGTAGTCAACATGAAGGCGGTACTATTCCATTGCCATGCTCCTGACTGTCTGTCTATTAACTCTTGTGAAGATAACTCTTCTACACAATAATCTTGATCTGTAACATAAAAATAAAAATTACCATCACTTTCGTCATAAATGTAATAGTTTCCTACCGCTATATCGGCATCATTTTCCTTTATTTTAGTATATAGAACCTCAATCATTCTATCAACTGCAATATCATCAGAATCTACAATTATAACATATTGGCCATTAGACTGTTGAATCCCAAAATTTCTTGCAATTGCCACACCTTCGTTCTTTTTGTGAAATACTCTAACCCGAGAATCTTTTTCTGCAAATTCATCACAGATTTCAATAGAAGAATCTGTTGATCCATCGTCTACTAAAATAATCTCAATATTAGAATACGTTTGTTTCCTAATACTTTCGACACACTCCACTAAATATTTCTCTGTATTGTATATCGGTACCACAACACTAATTAATTCGCTCATTATCTTTTAACCTCCGAATATGTCAATAAATCTTTATCCAGCCATTCATATAAATAACTCATTTATCAACATGATTTACTTGTCTGTAATATAATTTCTGATTGCGTCAACTAACTCCCAAGGGGCTTCATTAGAGTAAAGTCCAGCATACTGACTATTCGAAAGTTCTTGATATCGACTACTTTCAAAACTAAGCATCGGTTTATTNTATTTCTTCACCAAATCATAAACATATACTAGTTTCTGATCTAAATTCAAATCTAAATAAATATCAGAACTCTTTAGGAGTTTTTCTACCAAAATAGGAAAAGAATTAGGATAAAGAGTCACATTTTGATACTTAGATAATCTTTTCAATTCATCCGACATAAAAGTATGAGCAGCTATATAAAAATGTACTTCTGGTAGTTGTTCGACTAGATAATCAATTTTTTCTACACACCAAGAATTAGTTAAATTCATACAAGTTAATTTTGGTTTATAAATATCTGCAGAATAAAAAACACCCTTTTCTCTCCAGCTAAATACTATATAACTCCATTCCATAAAAGAGTACTTCCACCACTCTTCTCTCAGACGTCCAACAGAAAACTGCTTCCACGGTTTATCAGGAGAAATATAGTGCAAAATTTTTGGAGAAGGTGTTAATGAAATTTCAAAAATAAAAGTATGATTCTTTTCAGCTGCACCAGCATCAAAACCTATTTGAAAATTATATTTATCGTCAAGCAGGCTATATTGATCTTTAAACAACATATTTAAAATTGATTGGTCCCCCTCCTTAACATTCTCATGTTCTTTTTCTGTTAATTCAATTAATTTTTGTCGAATAGTTTCAGAGCGCCATTTTTTGTTGTTAATCAAGAGAACACCAGCATTGAAGCCAACTCCAGCTCCAAAGCAAGAACGTGCTGCTGCTAGATAGTTTTCACCTAAATCTAATTCAAACAAATCGGTCAAATCATCAGTCACAATCAAATCACTATCTAGATAGAGAACTTTATCTTCTGTTACAAAATCTGGAATAAAATAGCGTGCAAAGGTCATATGATTGATATGAGGTAGTTTATTAGACCAGTTCATTTTATACTGTGAGCCAATTAACTTGCAATCAATCAAGTCCCCCCCCATTTCTTGTAAATATATTCTTATTTGACTAAACCATTCCTGGGGAATGTCCTGATTGAGCAAATAAATTTTCAAATGACTATTGTGTCGACAGAGTGACTTCATTGCCGTTTCGATTTGTCGAATATAAGCGTAATCACCTGCAAATACTACTGCACGTTTGGTATTTCCCATTTTAAATCCTTATCATTTATTCTTACTAACATTATTT
>NZ_RJOG01000010.1:0-67844 GCF_003942965.1 Streptococcus mitis
ATATACGGTCGTTGAGGAAGCCTTAAAAGGTGGTATAACCTTATTTCAATTCCGTGAAAAAGGGGAGGGAGCCTTAGAAGGTAAAGAAAAAGTCGAATTAGCAATTAAACTACAGGATCTTTGTAAAAAATACAATGTTCCGTTTATTGTTAATGATGATATTGATTTGGCAATGGAAATTGACGCTGATGGCGTACATGTAGGACAAGATGACCTTGGAGTTGATGAAATTAGAAAATTGATGCCAGATAAAATAATTGGTCTTTCTATAAAAAACGAGGAAGAATTTCAACAATCAAAAGTTGAATATGTAGATTATGTTGGTGTTGGTCCTGTATTTGATACCCAGTCAAAGGATGATGCTGGTGGTGCTATAGGTTATGAAGGCCTTAAATTGATGAGAAAACTATTGCCACAAATGCCCTTAGTTGCAATTGGTGGGATACAGACGCAACATATTAAAGACATTATGAAGACCAATGTTGACGGTGTTTCAATCATTTCAGCAATATCGTATGCAAAAAATATAGAAAAAACTGTTCGAGAAATGAGTGAACAATTTTAACTTTTTTATTCTTGTATTTTAAGTCAATAGGATTCTCTCACTCGATAAGTTGGGTTGTTATCCTTCATAAGTGAATAGGCTGTTTATATGGTTTACTTAGTGATTTTACTACAATAGATTGGCCTAGCTTATTTCTCAGTTCAATTTCTTGAACTGAAAAAAATCGTTTGTTATAATATTTATATAATTAAATAATAAAGACATTTGGGGTGCTTTAGGCTGAGATGATACCCATTGAACCTGATACAGTTAAGACTGGCGAAGGGAAATGTGAAATGGTTTTGTATTTATAGAAACTAACCATCTAATCTTGTAAGCTGAACTCTAATTTCTATCTGTAATTAGAGTTTTTTCTTTTACGAAACTGGATGAAGATGATACAAAGCATTTAGGTAGCTCACCTTGAATGCCCCACTTTTCTTTAAAA
The DNA here is from genome assembly GCF_003942965.1 of Streptococcus mitis. Classification (GTDB taxonomy): domain Bacteria; phylum Bacillota; class Bacilli; order Lactobacillales; family Streptococcaceae; genus Streptococcus; species Streptococcus mitis_BH. Next base: position 993 of record NZ_RJOG01000010.1, read on the forward strand.
AAGGAGTTTTTTTATGTTGAAAAAATGGCAGTTAAAAGATGTTATTTTACTTGCTTTCTTGTCTATCTTTTTTGGTGGCGTTTTTGTAGGATCCGGATATCTGTTTGATATCCTCACTCTGATTTTAGCACCTCTTGGTTTACAGGCCTTTGCCAATGAAATCCTCTTTGGTCTCTGGTGTATGGCTGCGCCTATTGCTGCCATTTTTGTTCCAAGAGTGGGAAGTGCAACGATTGGAGAAGTGCTAGCTGCGCTTGCTGAAGTCCTTTATGGTAGCCAATTCGGTCTAGGTGCCCTTTTGTCTGGCTTGGTTCAAGGTTTGGGAAGTGAACTTGGTTTTATCGTAACCAAGAATCGCTATGAAAGTTGGCTCTCTCTAACTGCCAATAGTATTGGGATTACGCTTGTTAGCTTTGTCTATGAATACATTAAGTTAGGTTACTACGCCTTTTCAGTGCCTTTTGTACTTTCCTTGCTAGTGGTACGCTTTATTTCTGTCTTTTTCTTCTGTACTATCTTGGTTCGTGCCATTGTCAAACTCTATCATCAGTTTGCAGCTGGAGGAAAGGCATAGATGGGGCTGGAACTACGAGCGATTCAGTCCCCAATTTTTTCGGAACCGATTGATTTTACTTTTCATGCGCAATCCTTTACCTTGTTAGTTGGAAGCAGTGGTTCAGGAAAATCGAGTCTATTTCAAATGATTGCCCAAGTCAGTTCTCTTCCCTATAGCGGTCAAGTCCTGATAAATGGGAGCGAGGTCAGTCAGCTTTCTATCATCGAACGTGTCCAGACGGTTGGTATTCTCTTTCAAAATCCCAATCATCAATTTACCATGGAGTACTTGTTTGAGGAGCTGATTTTTACCTTGGAAAATATTGGGCATCCCGTTCAGGAAATTGATTTTAAAATAGCAGAGGTTGTCCAGCAATGTCGTTGCAAGGACATCTTGCACCGTCCAATTCATCACTTATCAGGTGGAGAAAAGCAAAAGGCTGCTTTGGCTGTTCTCTTTGCTATGAATCCTAGGGTCTATCTCTTGGATGAGCCCTTCGCTTCCATTGACCGCAAGAGTAGGATAGAGATATTGGAGATTCTAAAAGAGTTGGTCTCTGATGGGAAGACAGTTATTTTGTGCGACCATGATTTATCTGATTATGAAGCCTATATCGACCATATGGTGGAACTAAGAGACGGACAACTAAGGGAAATAAATCAACTCCCTGCCTCTGAGATGACACAGGTTGCTTCAAAGGAGGTTGCTTCTAGCCCAGAACTATTCCAAATGGATCGAACGACTTGTGTGCTGGATAAGCGCTCCCTCTTTTCAATTGCGGATTTTACATTCTACCAAGGAATTTCCTGTATTTTGGGTGACAATGGTGTCGGGAAATCAACCCTCTTTCGGTCTATTCTTCAATTTCAAAAGTATAAGGGGTGTATTACTTGGAAGGGTTCGGTTCTCAAAAAGAAAAAGAGCCTGTATCGTGACTTGACGGGTGTTGTTCAGGAGGCTGAGAAGCAGTTTATCCGAGTCAGTCTGCGAGAGGAACTTCAATTAGATGGACCTGATTCTGAAAGAAATCAGCGAATTTTCCAAGCTTTACGATATTTTGATTTGGAGCAGGCACTCGATAAGAGCCCCTATCAATTAAGTGGTGGCCAGCAAAAGATTCTTCAGCTCTTGACCATCTTGACTAGCAAGGCTTCTGTGATCTTGCTAGACGAACCTTTTGCAGGTTTGGATGATAGAGCTTGCCATTATTTTTGTCAGTGGATTCTGGAGGAGAGAAATCAAGGAAGAAGTTTTCTGTTCATTAGCCATCGTTTAGATCCCTTGATCTCTGTGGTTGATTATTGGATTGAGATGACTAGTCAGGGGCTCGGTCATGTGAAAGAAGTGACAATTACCAAACCACTCACATCTCAGAGTAGCAATGCTCAAAGGGAGGTGAGATAGTATGGTCAAAGTAGCAACCCAGACACCGATTATCAGTCTCTTCTTGCTGATTTTATCGCTGGAAACATCTTTCATTCCTTCGATTGCTCTTAATCTCTCGGTAGTTGCATTTTGTATTCTCTTTATGCTCTATTACCGTCGATTTAAAGTATTGGCTTGGATGATTCTGCTCGCCATTTTGCCATCCTTGGCCAACTACTGGGCAGTTCAGTTACATGGAGATGCTTCGCAGGCAGTCATGCTTGGAACGAGGGCTTTTGTGACCGTTTGTATTGGTCTTGTCTTTGTTTCCTCTATTTCCCTAAAAGAGCTTCTCTTGTACTTGGCTCAAAAGGGGTTATCACGGTCTTGGGCTTATGCCTTGATTGTGGTATTCAATTCCTTCCCCCTTATTCAGCAAGAAATCAAGTCCCTCAAGGAAGCTTGCTTATTACGCGGTCAAGAACTACATTTTTGGTCGCCCCTGATTTACAGTAAGGTTTTGATGACGGTCTTTAGATGGCGCCATCTTTATCTGAGAGCTCTATCTGCGCATGGATATGACGAACATGCACAGGTGGAGAATCGCTATCGGACTTTTTATATTCCTCAAAGGACAATATTCATCTACCTGCTGTTCTTTTTATTGCTTCAAACCAGTCTATTTTTATAAAGGAGTTATTATGGAATTTACAGATATTGCGATAGAATTATCCAAGGAAGCTTGGCAGGCTTCCTTTCATCACCCCTTTGTTTTACAGTTGCAAGAGGGAAATTTAGACCCGTCCATCTTTCGCTATTACTTGATTCAGGATGCCTACTATTTGAAGGCCTTCTCAGAAGCCTATCACCTCTTGGCTGATAAGACTTCAAACCAAGAGATGAAAAGACTCTTGAAACAAAATGCTCAGAGTCTAGTGGAAGGTGAGTTATTTATCCGCCAACAATTTTTCAAGGAATTGGAAATCAGCGATCAGGAGATGGAGCAACATCCAATCGCTCCAACCTGCTATCATTATATCTCTCACATTTATCGTCAATTTGAAGAAGAAAATCTAGCCATTGCCTTTGCAAGTTTGTTGCCTTGTCCTTGGCTATATCATGATATAGGCAAATCACTTAATCTTAAACCATCACCAAATCCTCTCTACCAACAATGGATTGAAACTTATATTACGGATGAGTTGGAGCAGCAGATCAGAGAGGAAGAAGTTTTGGTCAATCAGCTCTATCGAGAAAGTGACGAGACAGACAAGAAAAAAATGCTAGATGTCTTCCACATCAGTGTTCATATGGAAGCTAAGTTTTGGGAAATGGCCTACCAACACCAGACATGGAAGAGCGATTTACAGTCTTTAGAAACAGGAGAAGAATAGAAATATGAGAAACCACCAATTACAGGTTCACAAATTAACCATTTTATCCATGATGATTGCCCTTGATGTAGTTCTTACGCCTATCTTTCGGATTGAGGGAATGGCACCTATGTCCAGTGTAGTCAATATTCTAGCAGGAATCATGATGGGACCTGTTTATGCCTTGGCTATGGCTACAGTGACAGCCTTTATCCGTATGACGACTCAAGGGATTCCGCCTTTAGCTCTCACAGGAGCGACTTTTGGAGCCCTTCTAGCAGGTCTCTTTTATAAGTATGGTCGAAAATTTTACTTTTCTGCCTTGGGAGAAATTTTGGGAACAGGTATCATTGGTTCTATTGTTTCCTATCCTGTTATGGTACTCTTTACAGGATCGGCCGCTAAGCTTAGCTGGTTTATCTACACTCCTCGATTTTTCGGAGCAACCTTGATTGGCACAGCGATTTCCTTTATTGCCTTTCGATTTTTAATCAAGCAGGAATTCTTTAAAAAAGTGCAGGGATATTTCTTCGATGAAAGGATAAACTGATGCAGGAATTGACAAATCCTTTTACTCTGGGAACGACTTCCCTCATTCACTGTATTACCAATGAGATTTCTTGTGAGATGCTAGCAAATGGGATTTTGGCTCTGGGATGTAAACCAGTTATGGCAGATGATCCCCGTGAGGTTCTTGATTTTACTAAGCAAAGCCAGGCACTCTTCATCAATTTGGGGCATTTGTCAGCTGAGAAGGAAAAAGCAATCCGTATGGCAGCTTCTTATGCAGATCAAGTTTGTCTTCCAATGGTAGTAGATGCAGTTGGCGTAACAGTTTCATCCATTCGTAAGAGCTTAGTTAAAGACCTTTTAGACTATAGACCTACGGTACTTAAAGGAAATATGTCGGAAATCCGAAGTCTTGTTGGCTTAAAACACCACGGCGTTGGGGTAGATGCGAGTGCTAAAGATCAAGAAACTGAGGATTTGCTTCAAGTCTTGAAAGACTGGTGCCAGATCTATCCAGGTATGTCATTCTTAGTCACAGGCCCTAAGGATCTCATCGTTTCGAAGAATCAGGTCGCTGTACTGGGAAATGGCTGTGCTGAATTAGACTGGATAACAGGGACAGGAGACTTGGTTGGAGCTTTAACAGCTGTTTTTCTCAGCCAAGGAAAGACTGGCTTTGAAGCTTCCTGCCTAGCGGTTTCTTATCTCAATATCTCTGCTGAGAAAATAGTTGTTCAAGGAATGGGATTGGAAGATTTTCGATACCAAGTTCTCAATCAGCTTTCGCTCCTCAAAAGAGATGAAAACTGGCTAGATGCCATTAAAGGAGATATTTATGAATAGAGAGGCACTTAGACTGTATCTGGTAACCAATCGCTATCAAGATTCCTTGGAAAGCTTTCTTGAAAAAGTTGAGAAAGCTTGCCGTTCAGGCGTTACCATAATCCAATTACGAGAAAAAAATCTCACAACCAATCAATATTATCAACTGGCAAAACAAGTCAAGGAAATAACAGATGCCTATCAGGTACCCTTGATAATCGATGATCGTTTGGATGTCTGTCTTGCGGTTGATGCTGCTGGTTTGCATATTGGCGACGATGAATTACCCGTTTCGGTTGCCCGACAAGTCTTGGGCCCTGACAAAATACTTGGTGTCACAGCTAAAACTGTAAAAAGAGCCCTCGAGGCAGAAGAAGGAGGGGCGAATTACTTGGGGACAGGAGCCATTTTCCCGACTACGACCAAGGAAAATGCGCCTATCACCCTGATTTCAACCTTGAAGACAATTTGCCAAAGGGTCGCCATTCCAGTAGTTGCTATTGGCGGCTTGACATCAGAGAATATTGACCAACTTATTGGCACGGGTATAGCTGGTGTAGCTGTAGTGCGTGATTTGATGCAGGCAGAAGATATAAAGGCAAAAACGCAAGCCTTCTTAACAAAGTTGGATGACATTATTTTCTAATTAATACTCAATGAAAATCAAAGAGCAAACTAGGAAGCTAGTCGCAGGTTGCTCAAAGCACAGCTTTGAGGTTGCAGATAAAGTTGACGTGGTTTGAAGAAGTATAAAAACTCTCTAATTCCCTTAAAGTGGGAACTAGAGAGTTTTTTTAATCTTTAAAGCTTGTATGGTTGACTGGGCCAGAACCATGACCGAGTTGAGGGGCGTCTTGGATGGCTTTTGTGATAAAGGCCTTGGCCTTATCAACTGCCTGATAAAGATTTTTACCCTTGGCTAGTTCAGCAGTAATCACTGCAGCAAAGGTACATCCAGTACCATGTGTATGACAGGTTTGAATTCGTGGACTTTCCCAGACAAATTGGTCCTCCTTGGTAAAGAGGAAATCCTTGGCACCGCCTTCGAGATGCCCACCTTTAATAACAACAGACTGAGGACCAAATTCTTTTAAAATCAGGCGACCAGCACGCTGCATGTCTTCAGGATCATGGATTGAAAAACCAACAATTTCTTCTGCCTCAGGAAGATTCGGAGTGATGATGGTTGCAAGTGGAAGCAGGTTTGTTTTTAGGTAGGTTCTGGCACTCGCATCAATCAGGGTGTCTCCGCTTGTTGCGACCATAACAGGGTCAAGGACGTAGGGACAGTCCAGCATTTTAAGATAGGGTTGGATGATTTCCATGATTTCGGTAGTTGCCAACATCCCAGTTTTTACAGCCTGAGGCTTGATATCCGAAAAGACACTCTCCAATTGAGCTTTCAACATTTGAGGAGAAACGTGCTCGATCAATTGAACGCCTCTGGTATTTTGAGCGACAAGACTGGTCACAACGGCCATTCCATAGACATCTCTAGCTTGGAACGACTTTAAATCAGCCATAATGCCAGCACCACCACTAGGGTCGGTCCCTGCAATGGTCAAAGCAACAGGTAAATAAGTCATCTAAAACCTCCCAACCAACTGAAGTTTGTATTCTCAAGAACAAGCAAGTCTGTTTTAGGAAGGTAATAGAAGACTGCTAGTCCCCATTATCATTTCCACTTCCATCAGCTAGCATTACCTAGATTGAGTCAAAGGGTCTAACAGTTGTTAATCTCAGCTTTACGCACCCCTAGTGGTTGTTTTCTTTTTTCTTTAGTATAGCATATTTTTATAGTTTATATAGTAAGATTTGACTGAAAATCCTTTATCGTATGGTCAAAATTCAATTTTTCAAAGAAAAGATTAATTTCATAGTTGACAAATGTAGATTTTTGGAGTATACTAATAATTGTAATTGACAAATGTAGATTTAGGAGGTGTGATTATGCAGATTTCAGATGCAGAATGGCAGGTCATGAAGATTATTTGGATGCAAGGGGAACAGACCAGTACGGATTTGATCAGGGTTCTGGCGGAGCGGTTCGACTGGTCCAAGTCGACCATTCAAACTCTTTTGGCTCGTTTGGTTGATAAAGAGTGTCTGACAAGGAAAAAAGAAGGCAAGTTCTTTGTCTATTCAGCCCTTTTAACTTTGGACCAAAGTCGGGATTTACTTGTCCAAGATATCAAGGACAAGGTTTGTTCCCGTAGGATTAAGAACTTGTTGGCTGATTTGATTGCTGAATGTGATTTTACTAAGGCTGACTTGGAAGACTTAGAAGCTGTGATTTCTGAGAAGAAATCAAACGCTGTAACAGAAGTAAGATGTAATTGTATGTAAAGGAGACGTCATGTTAAATAGTATTGTAACCATTGTTTGTATTGCCCTTATCGCGTTTATCTTGTTCTGGTTTTTCAAAAAGCCTGAAAAATCTGGACAAAAGGCACAGCAAAAAAAGGGCTACCAAGAGATTCGAGTGGAGGTCATGGGGGGCTATACGCCTGAGTTGATTATCCTCAAGAAATCAGTGCCAGCCCGCATTGTCTTTGACCGCAAGGATCCTTCACCATGTCTGGATCAAATTGTTTTTCCAGACTTTGGTGTACATGCAGACCTACCTATGGGTGAAGAGTATGTAGTGGAAATCATACCTGAGCAGGCTGGAGAGTATGGTTTCTCTTGTGGCATGAATATGATGCACGGCAAGATGATTGTAGAATAGGAGAATGATATGACTGAAATTGTAAAAGCAAGCCTAGAAAATGGCATTCAAAAAATCCGTATCACGGCAGACAAAGGCTACCATCCAGCTCATATACAGCTTCAAAAAGGGATTCCAGCTGAGATTACCTTTCATCGTACTACTCCTTCAAACTGTTATAAGGAAATTCTTTTTGAAGAAGAAGGCATCTTAGAACCAATCGGCGTAGATGAGGAGAAAGTCATTCGTTTTACACCTCAAGAATTAGGTCAACATGAATTTTCTTGTGGTATGAAGATGCAAAAGGGAAGTTATACAGTTGTTGAGAAGACTCGAAAATCTCTATCACTCCTCCAGCGTTTTTGGATTACTAGTATCTTTACTGTGCCTCTTGTGATCCTCATGATTGGGATGTCGACAGGAGGAATTAGTCACCAAGTCATGCGTTGGGGCACCTTTTTAGCCACAACACCGATTATGCTAGTAGCAGGTGGTCCTTATATCCAAAGTGCTTGGGCTAGTTTTAAAAAGCACAATGCCAACATGGATACCTTGGTTGCTCTGGGAACCCTAGTGGCCTATTTCTATAGCTTAGTTGCCCTCTTCGCTGGCCTCCCCGTTTACTTTGAAAGTGCTGCATTTATCTTCTTCTTCGTTCTTATGGGAGCCGTTTTTGAGGAGAAAATGCGGAAAAATACTTCCCAAGCTGTGGAGAAATTACTTGACTTGCAAGCTAAAACTGCAGAAGTCTTGCGTGAGGATAACTATGTTCAAGTCCCTTTGGAGCAAGTCAAGGTAGGTGACCTGATTCGAGTGCGTCCCGGTGAAAAGATTGCGGTTGATGGTGTTGTAGTAGAAGGTATCTCTAGTATTGATGAGTCTATGGTGACAGGTGAGAGTCTGCCTGTGGACAAGACAGTTGGAGATACCGTCATTGGTTCAACCATCAATAATAGTGGAACACTTGTTTTTAGAGCAGAAAAAGTTGGTTCAGAGACTGTTTTGGCTCAGATTGTGGATTTTGTGAAGAAAGCTCAGACAAGTCGTGCGCCGATTCAGGACTTGACGGATAAAATTTCAGGGATTTTTGTCCCAGCCGTTGTCATTTTAGGGATTGTGACCTTTTGGGTTTGGTTCGTCTTGCTCAGGGATAGTGTAGTTGTGCTTGGAGCGAGCTTCGTGTCTTCGCTTCTCTATGGAGTAGCAGTTCTGATTATTGCCTGCCCTTGTGCCTTGGGACTTGCAACACCGACAGCCCTTATGGTGGGGACAGGTCGCAGTGCCAAGATGGGAGTTCTTCTCAAAAATGGAACGGTTCTACAGGAAATCCAGAAAGTCCAAACCATTGTCTTTGATAAAACAGGAACTTTGACGGAAGGGAAACCAGTGGTCACAGATATCATCGGCGACGAAGTAGAAGTGCTTGGATTGGCAGCTTCCTTGGAAGAAGCTTCTCAACACCCACTGGCTGAAGCCGTTGTGAAACGAGCGAGTGAAGCTGGACTTGAGCTTCAAACTGTTGAAAATTTCCAAGCCTTGCACGGAAAAGGTGTCTCAGGGCAAATCAATGGAAAACAAGTTCTGCTTGGAAATGCTAAAATGCTGGATGGTATGAACATTTCTAGCACTTATCAAGAAAAACTAGAAGAACTGGAAAAAGAAGCTAAGACAGTTGTGTTCTTGGCTGTTGAGAATGAAATCAAAGGCTTGCTTGCTCTGCAAGATATTCCTAAGGAAAATGCTAAGCTTGCCATCAGTCAGTTGAAAAAACGAGGTCTTAAAACAGTCATGCTGACAGGAGACAATGCAGGTGTGGCGCGTGCTATTGCCGATCAGATCGGAATCGAAGAGGTCATTGCAGGTGTCTTACCAGAAGAAAAAGCCCATGAAATCCATAAACTACAAGCGACTGGAAAAGTAGCCTTTGTTGGGGATGGTATCAATGACGCTCCTGCCCTCAGTGTAGCAGATGTGGGGATTGCTATGGGAGCTGGAACAGATATTGCCATCGAGTCAGCAGATTTGGTGTTGACAACTAATAACCTCCTAGGAGTGGTTCGTGCTTTTGACATGAGTAAGAAAACCTTTCATCGTATTCTGCTCAATCTTTTCTGGGCCTTTATCTACAATGTCGCCGGAATTCCGATTGCAGCAGGAGTCTTTTCAGGTGTTGGACTGGCCCTCAACCCAGAACTGGCAGGTTTAGCTATGGCCTTTAGTTCAGTATCTGTTCTGACCAGTTCCCTTCTGTTAAACTTTAGTAAAATAGATTAAAAGCGGGCTTGCTCGCTTTTTATACTCTTTGAAAATCTCTTCAAATCACGTCAGCTTTATCTGCAACCTCAAAGCTGTGCTTTGAGCAACCTGTGGCTAGCTTCCTAGTTTGCTCTGTGATTTTCATTGAGTATTATAAAACAGAAGCTAAAAACGTTTTCAAACTGTACTGTAATAGAGAATAAAAACTTCTGAGCAGATTCTTAGTAAAGTCAAAATAAATGTGATAAATTAGTATTGTAAAAATTTACTGAAACGTTTTCAAAAACTATATGAAACCTTTTTTAGTAGATTTAAAAATATTTGAAGGAGAGTTATCATTATGACTCAAGGGAAAATTACTGCATCTGCAGCAATGCTTAATGTATTGAAAACATGGGGCGTAGACACAATCTACGGTATCCCATCAGGAACACTCAGCTCATTGATGGATGCTTTGGCTGAAGACAAAGATATCCGCTTCTTGCAAGTTCGTCACGAAGAAACAGGTGCTCTTGCAGCGGTTATGCAAGCTAAATTCGGCGGCTCAATCGGGGTTGCAGTTGGTTCAGGTGGTCCAGGTGCGACTCACTTGATTAACGGTGTTTACGATGCAGCTATGGATAACACTCCATTCCTAGCAATCCTTGGATCACGTCCAGTTAACGAACTCAACATGGATGCTTTCCAAGAATTGAACCAAAACCCAATGTACAACGGTATCGCTGTATATAACAAACGTGTAGCTTACGCTGAGCAATTGCCAAAAGTTATTGACGAAGCTTGCCGTGCTGCAGTTTCTAAAAAAGGTCCAGCTGTTGTTGAAATCCCAGTAAACTTCGGTTTCCAAGAAATCGACGAAAACTCATACTATGGATCAGGTTCATACGAGCGTTCATTCATCGCTCCTGCTTTGAACGAAGTTGAAATCGACAAAGCTGTTGAAATCTTGAACAATGCTGAACGTCCAGTTATCTATGCTGGTTACGGTGGTGTGAAAGCTGGTGAAGTGATTACTGAATTGTCACGTAAAATCAAAGCACCAATCATCACAACTGGTAAAAACTTTGAAGCTTTCGAATGGAACTATGAAGGTTTGACAGGTTCTGCTTACCGTGTTGGTTGGAAACCAGCCAACGAAGTGGTCTTTGAAGCAGACACAGTTCTTTTCCTTGGTTCAAACTTCCCATTTGCTGAAGTTTATGAAGCATTCAAGAACACTGAAAAATTCATCCAAGTTGATATTGACCCTTACAAACTTGGTAAACGTCACGCCCTTGACGCTTCAATCCTTGGTGACGCAGGTCAAGCAGCGAAAGCAATCCTTGACAAAGTGAATCCAGTTGAATCTACTCCATGGTGGCGTGCAAACGTTAAGAACAACCAAAACTGGCGTGATTACATGAACAAACTCGAAGGTAAAACTGAGGGTGAATTGCAATTGTATCAAGTTTACAATGCAATCAACAAACATGCTGATCAAGACGCTATCTTCTCAATCGACGTAGGTGACACTACTCAAACATCTACTCGTCACCTTCACATGACACCTAAGAACATGTGGCGTACATCTCCACTCTTTGCGACAATGGGTATTGCCCTTCCTGGTGGTATCGCTGCTAAGAAAGACAATCCAGATCGCCAAGTATGGAACATCATGGGTGACGGTGCATTCAACATGTGCTACCCAGACGTTATCACAAACGTTCAATACGACCTTCCAGTTATCAACGTTGTCTTCTCAAATGGTAAATATGCCTTCATCAAGGACAAATACGAAGACACAAACAAACACTTGTTTGGTTGTGACTTCCCTAATGCTGACTATGCGAAAATCGCTGAAGCTCAAGGAGCTGTTGGATTTACAGTTGACCGTATCGAAGACATCGATGCAGTTGTTGCAGAAGCTGTTAAATTGAGCAAAGAAGGTAAAACTGTTGTTATCGATGCTCGCATCACTGAACACCGTCCACTTCCAGTAGAAGTACTTGAATTGGATCCAAAACTTCACTCAGAAGAAGCAATCAAAGCTTTCAAGGAAAAATACGAAGCAGAAGAACTCGTACCATTCCGCCTCTTCTTGGAAGAAGAAGGGTTGCAATCACGCGCAATTAAATAATTTCTCTCGTCGAAAATCAAATGTAAACTGTGTTATCTTCACCTTGCCGTACTTCAGTACTGCCTGCGGTTCGATGCCTTGTTTATTCTTTGATTTTCTTAGAGCGAAACTTAAAAAGATCGGAGCAATCCGGTCTTTTTATGGAGGATAGTAAATGAATTTAAATCAATTAGATATTATCGTTTCCGATGTTCCCCAAGTCTGTGCTGACTTGGAGCGTATTTTGGATAAAAAATCCGATTATGTTGATGACAGTTTTGCTCAGTTTACGATTGGCAGTCACTGTCTGATGTTGTCCCAAAATCATTTGATTCCTTTGGAAGATTTTCAGTCAGGAATCATTATTCATATCGAGGTTGAGGATGTAGACCAGAACTACAAACGGTTGAACGAGCTTGGTATCCAGGTTTTAAACGGTCCAACTGTAAGCGATTGGGGAACAGAGTCCTTGTTAGTTAAAGGTCCAGCTGGTCTAGTGATTGATTTTTATCGTATGAAATAAGGCGCTTAATCATTTGAAGATAACCTTAACCATTCTTAAAAACAGAATGTGAGAATATGAACTATTGAAAGATCGGAGCAATCCGGTCTTTTTAATATAAAGAAATTGCATATGAATTATTGACAGCGTTTTCTTAAAACCTTATAATAAAAATATAATAGTAGAAAATGAGACTGATATGGAAAGGAGAAATATTTTTTAAACAGCAGTAGTAAGTGAATTTTCTTATTTCACTGGAACTTGGGATTGAAATATCTCCATGAATAGATAGTAGGAGGAAAGAGATGCAAAAAAAGGATGTTTATCTAATCTGTATTACCATGATTATCTGTTCAGTTATTATAGGACTGATTATAGGAAGTTTTATTTTGCATGGTCTTGAAGATATTGCAGCAATCATTAACCACGGCTTATTGACAATCAATCAGTCCATCCATTAATTGACAAGAGCTATTCATTTTTACATTTTATGAATCGTACAGATCGGAGCAATCCGGTCTTTTTCTTATCACAAGACTGTGATAGTTTACATTTTTATAGCAAAACTCTCAAACTCTTGCTTGTTTTTAATCAAACATAAAAGCAAGTTCAGTACGATCATTACCTAGATAGTTCCAAACTCTTTGTCCCCTTTTTAGTATAATAGAACTATCAAATCAAGTGAGGTAAAGTGATGACAGAAATACTACAATTTCCAGATGGTTTCCTCTGGGGCGGTGCTACAGCAGCTAATCAATGTGAGGGTGCTTATAATTTAGACGGGCGTGGTTTAGCTAACGTGGATGTTGTACCTATTGGTGCAGATCGTGAAGCCATTATCACAGGTCAGAAAAAGATGTTTTCGTTTGAGGAGGACTATTTTTACCCAGCAAAAGAAGCCATTGATATGTACCATCATTACAAGGAAGATATCGCTCTTTTTGCAGAAATGGGCTTCAAGACTTATCGACTTTCCGTTGCTTGGACTCGGATTTTTCCTAAGGGCGACGAAACCGTGCCAAATGAAGCTGGTCTAGCCTTTTATGAGGATTTATTTAAGGAGTGCCTCAAGTATGGAATCCAACCTCTGGTAACCATTACTCATTTCGACTGTCCTATGCACTTGATTGAAGAGTACGGTGGATGGCGCAATCGTCGGATGTTAGACTTCTATGAAAAACTTTGTCGCACACTCTTTACCCGCTATAAGGGTTTGGTCAAATACTGGCTTACCTTTAACGAAATCAACATGATTCTCCATGCACCCTTTATGGGAGCTGGTCTCTGTTTTGAAGAAGGTGAAAATCAAGAACAGGTCAAATACCAAGCGGCTCATCATGAGTTGGTGGCTTCAGCAATGGCGACTAAGATTGCCCACGAAATTGACCCAGAAAACAAGGTGGGATGTATGTTGGCTGCAGGGCAATACTATCCTAATACAGCCCATCCGAGAGACTACTGGGCAGCCATGGAGGAAGACCGCAAGAGTTACTTCTTCATTGATGTTCAAGCGCGTGGGGAATACCCAAATTATGCCAAGAAGCAGTGGGAGCGTGAGGGGATTGAGATTCAAATGACAGCAGAGGATCTGGACTTATTGAAGAACAATACTGTTGACTTTGTTTCCTTCTCTTACTATGCAAGTCGAGTGGCCTCAGGTGATCCAGAAGTTAAAGAATTAACTGCTGGAAATGTCTTTGCCTCTATCAAAAATCCTTATCTTGAATCCTCAGAATGGGGGTGGCAGATTGATCCGCTTGGACTTCGTATCACCCTCAATGCCATCTGGGATCGTTACCAAAAGCCAATGTTCATCGTAGAAAATGGACTCGGTGCTATTGATACACCGGATGAGAATGGTTATGTAGCAGATGACTATCGGATTGCTTACTTAGAATCTCATATCAAGGCTATGCGAGATGCCATTTACAAAGATGGAGTTGACTTGCTTGGTTATACGACTTGGGGCTCTATCGATCTGGTTTCGGCTGGAACAGGCGAAATGAACAAGCGCTATGGCTTTATCTATGTGGATCGAGATAATGCTGGTCATGGAAGCCTCAAACGTAGCAAGAAGAAATCCTTCTACTGGTACAAGGATGTCATTGCCAGTAATGGTGCAAGTATTGAGTAGAGCACATTTGTTTACTATTTTTATAAAATCTTCTCCCTACTTTATAAGATGTGAAAAAGAGTTCAACTGGAACTCTTTTTTTGCTATAATGAGGGGAGAAAAATCAGACAGGAGAATAAGATGTCAGAACCATTATTTTTACAATCAGTTATGCAAGAAAAAATCTGGGGTGGAACCAAGCTACGTGATGAGTTTGGCTACGACATTCCAAGTGAAAAAATCGGAGAATATTGGGCCATCTCAGCCCATCCAAATGGAGTCTCTAAAATTGCCAATGGTCGTTTTGAGGGAACAGACCTTGCTACTTTGTATGCGGAACATCGTGAATTGTTTGGCAATCGTCCAGAGTCTGTATTTCCACTGTTGACCAAGATTCTCGATGCCAACGACTGGCTCAGCGTTCAAGTTCACCCAGACGATGCTTATGGACTAGAGCATGAAGGCGAACTCGGAAAAACTGAATGTTGGTATATCATCGCAGCAGATGAAGGTTCAGAGATTATTTACGGTCACAATGCCAAGTCAAAAGAAGAACTCCGTCAGCAAATTGAAGATAAAAACTGGGATGCCTTGCTGACCAAAGTCCCTGTTAAGGCTGGAGATTTCTTCTATGTACCAAGTGGCACCATGCATGCTATCGGTGCAGGCATCTTGATTCTTGAAACCCAACAGTCTAGCGATACCACCTATCGCGTCTATGACTTTGACCGCAAGGACGACAAGGGCAACTTGCGAGAACTTCACCTTGAAAAATCCATTGATGTTTTGAACATTGGTGAGCCAGCAAATAGCCGTCCTGTAACTGTCAAAGCTAATGATTTACGTTCAACTCTTCTTGTATCAAATGATTTCTTTGCTGTCTACAATTGGGAAATCACAGGAAAAGTTGACTTCGAAAAGACGGCTGACTACAGCTTGTTGAGTGTCTTGGCTGGTCAAGGTCAACTGACTGTTGACGGAAAAAACTATCCAATCCAAAAAGGTAGCCACTTTATCCTACCAAGTGATGTTGAAGCTTGGACTCTGGAAGGGCAAGGTTTGGAATTGATTGTTAGTCATCCATAAAAAAGAAAGGGCTTGAGTTCATACTCAAGTCCTTTTTGATTACATAAATTGGGCGATGAAGACCACGATGATGATGATTGGAATGATGAAACGAAGAAGGAAGAGCCAGACTTGGAAAAGTCCCTGTTTCCATGCTTTTTCATCAAGATGGAGTTCCTCCATAGCAAGTGCCTTCTTAAAGATGTAGCCAGTAAAGAGTGAAAGGCAGAGGGCTCCAAATGGCATGAGGAGATTGGAAACCAAGAAGTCCATAGCGTCAAAGAAGGTCTTCCCAAAAATGTGAACATCTGCCATAACACCGTAAGAAAGGGCTGAAGGAATTCCAAAGACAAAGGTCAAAATTCCTAAAATAACGCTCCACTTAGCACGCTTGCTGTTGTCCTGATTGGTGATATTGCCCACATTGATTTCCAGCATAACAACGGAAGAAGTGACCGTCGCAAAGAGGAAGAGCAAGAGGAAGAGAATGTAGAAAATGGTTCCAAAAGGCATCTTGTCAAAGAGTTGAGGCAAGACGATAAAGAGCAAGCTTGGTCCCCCTTCAGACTGGATATTGAAGGCTGACATAGCAGGGAAAATGGCTAGACCTGCCATGATGGATACCGAGATGTTCATTGCTACGATGGAAATCCCTGACTGAACCAGATTGGTTTTCTTATCCAAGTAAGAAGCATAGGTCAGCATGGCTGTAACCCCTAGTGAGAGGGCAAAGAAAGATTGTCCCAGAGCATAGAGGAGACCAGCACTGGTCAGTTTTGAAAAGTCTGGTTTGAGGAAGTAGAGAACGCCTTCCATGGCATTTGGCAAACTGAGAGAGCGCCCAATGATGACAACAAAGATGATAAAGAGCAGGGGCATCATAACCTTAGATGCTCTTTCAATCCCTTTTTGAACACCACGTGATACAATAAAGATATTCAATAAGATAAAAGCAGCTTGCGCTCCTAGGGCAATGGCTGGATTTGAAATGATTGAAGTAAATAGCTGGGCATAATCACTTGTCCCAGCAAGCTGGAACAATTTTCCAAACTCAATGCCTAGATAAACCAGAATCCATCCCCCAATAACACTGTAGAAAGATAAGAGGATAAAGAGGGCAAAGGCACCAATCCAACCGATAAAGTTGTACTTACTATTCTTGCCGAGTTTTCCAAAGGTTTTGATTGCTGAGACACCAGCGCTTCGGCCGAGGGCAAATTCTGCAAGCAAAAGGGGGAAACCGATTAGAATAGTGGAGATGAGAAAGACCAGTAAAAATCCTCCTCCACCGTTAGCAGCAGTCATATAGGGAAACTTCCAAACAGCACCAAGTCCGATGGCTGAACCAGCAGATGCCAGAATAAAGCCCAGTTTAGAACCCCATTGCGATTTTTCAGACATAGTTAAACTCCTAAAATTAGTATTACAAAAGAAAAAGCTACTGCCCTTGGCAACTAGCCTCATAAGTACTCAAAATGAGCATTTCTTTTGATTAATAGACTTGACTATCCTATCATGTTTTCTAAGGTCTGTCAAGAAAACCATTTTCATGTTATGATAAAGTAAAAAATTTCGCAAAAACGCTTGACTCTGACCTAGGGGGAGGGGTTATACTATCAATGTAATATTCTTCGAAAATCAAATTCAAACCACGTCAGCGTCGCCTTACCGTACTCAAGTACAGCCTGCGGCTAGCTTCCTAGTTTGCTCTTTGATTTTCATTGAGTATAAGGAGGAAATCATGTACCATATAAAAGAAGCTGCGCAGCTTTCGGGTGTCTCTGTTAAGACCCTGCATCACTACGACAAGATAGGAATTTTGGTTCCTTTAAAGTCGGAAAACGGCTATCGAACCTACAGTCAAGAGGATTTGGAACGCCTTCAGGTCATTCTTTACTACAAATATCTAGGCTTTTCTTTAGAAAAAATAGCAGATCTATTAAAGGAAGAAAGGGAAGATTTATTGCCTCATTTGACCAGGCAGTTGGACTGTTTGACTCGAGAAAGAGAACATCTGGATACCTTGATTTCAACCTTGCAGAAAACCATTCAAGAACAAAAAGGAGAAAGAGAAATGAGCATTCAAGAGAAATTTGCTGGATTTAACTACCAAGACCATCAAAAATACCACCAAGAGGCGGTAGAGAAATATGGACAAGAAGTCATGGACCAAGCGCTCGAGCGCCAGAAAGGTCACGAAGACGAAGCTACGGCTGCCTTCAACCAAGTTTTTCGAGCCTTGTCACAAAATCTTCAAGCTGGACTGCCTGTAACAGCAACCGAAAATCAAGAAGAAGCCGCTAAACTCTTGCAAGCCATCCGTACTTATGGATTTGACTGCTCTATTGAGGTATTTGGTCATATCGGTAAAGGCTACGTCTACAACCCAGAATTTAAGGAAAACATTGACAAATTTGGACCTGGAACAGCCCAGTACACATCAGATGTCATTGCCTATTATGTCCAAACTCAGACAAAATAAAATCGGAGGAGCATTCTTCCGATTTTTACTAAATTCAAGCACTATTTGCTTAATAATTTTTCTACCACATTTAGTTTTCGCATGGTCAAATCTACATTAAAAAGCTTTTCAAGATAGTTGGTATGGAGTTTCTTTTGTTTAGCAGTTCTAGGGAGATAGAGGTAAAGGCAGTGGTTGCCGATACAAATTTCTTCTTCACCGTAATCAATTTTCAATTTGTCTAAAGGGAGGCTTTGAATAGATTCTTGATAAAAAATCACGTGTATACGGTCATAAAGATAGTGTTCTCCAAAAGGGTTTTCTTGGACAATGTTTTTAAAAATATCCTTATTCTTAATGATTATTTTGAGATCGGCTCCAATCTTTTTCTTTATTAGAGTATGAACCTGTTCTCGTATTTTTTCTAAGGCTAAGTTACTTTCAAGAATGATATTACCACTTTGAATATAGGTTCGAACTTGTTGAAAACCGGCTTCTGTTAAGATATCTACTAGATAAGACATTTTAGGGATAGCATTTTTTCCATTAGGAGTAACTCCCCTTAACAAGATAATATGTTCCAAAGGACTTCCTTTCTTTTGGGGCTGATTTAGCCATTAAATAATTCAGATTTAGATTGGGTTTGATCCCGCCACCCAACCAGTACAGAGGGCAGAAGTGATGTTAAACCCACCCGTGTGGGCATTGATATCCAGTACCTCGCCAGCAAAGTGGAGTCCAGGTACCAGCTTACTTTCTAGAGTTTTGGGATTGATTTCCTTGAGACTGACGCCCCCTTTGGTAACAAAGGACTTGGCAAGGGACATTTTTCCGGTCACAGGGATTTTGAGTGCTTTGATAGACTGGAGAAGTTGTTCGCGTTCCTTTTCAGTCAGTTGTTTGACTTTTTCTGGATAGCCTTGCACAAAAAATTCTGCCAAGCGTTCTGGAAGCAAAGTTTTTAAAGCGTTTTTCAAGGATTTTTCACGATTTTCTTCTAGGAATGCAGCCAAGTCCTTCTCAGAAAGTTGAGGGAAAACATCCAGTGAGAGAACCTCCCCACCCTTGACAAAGCTAGACATACGCAGAGCAGCAGGGCCAGACAAACCAAAGTGGGTAAAAAGCAGATCGTGCGTGATGACATGTTTTCCATAGCTTAAAGTCACATCGTCTAGTGAAATCCCCTGAAGTGCTTTGTGTGGAAAATCCGTTAATAATGGACTTTCAGCAGCCTCAAGTTCGGTAATGGTGTGTTTAAAATGACGGGCAATCTCATGTCCAAAACCAGTCGAACCAGTGGAAGGATAGGATTTTCCACCAGTTGTGACAATCAGTTTATCACAAGTGAAGATTTGGTCAGCTGATTTAAGAACAAATTGGTCATCCACCTTTTTAACCGAAACAATCTCGGTTTGAGTAGCGACTTGACCGCCTAGCTCAGTAATTTTCTTTTCCAAAGCCTCGATTATAGTTCGTGATTTGTCGCTGGCCGGAAAGACGCGCCCGTGGTCTTCGACTTTAAGTTTAACCCCATTTTCCGTAAAAAAGTTAATGATATCATGGTTATCAAATTGGGAGAAGACACTGTAAAGAAAGCGCCCATTTCCAGGGATGCCAGCTAGCAGGTCGTCCAAGCTACCATTGTTGGTCACATTGCAACGTCCACCACCAGTCCCAGCTAATTTTTTTCCAAGTTTCCGATTTTTTTCGATAAGGAGGGTTTTCTGTCCATAAAAGCTACTGGAAATCGTAGCCATCATACCAGCAGGTCCTCCACCGATGACGATAGTATCAAAATGTTTCATAGCTCTATTGTACCACAAAAAAACAAGAGATGATGGTCACCTCTTGTCAAGAATGCAATTAATCAATTTCATATCCCATCAGCAAACCACCATCTTCTGCATAAAAACTGCAGAGACCAGATGTTGGGATAATTTTAATATCTGCTTGTGGGAAGGTTTCGCGAATTCGCTCTGAGAGCTGTTGGCAACATTTCTCGTTATTGCGTTGGGCCATGATAATACGTCCACCAGCATATCCAGCTTTTACTAACTCATCATAGGCAGCTTGAACTGATTTCTTTGGTCCTCGTGCTTTCTGTAGTAGTTCGAGAGTTCCGGTTTCACTAGCTTCTCCAACCATACGGATGTTGAGAAGGCCAACGACTGTACCGATAAGCTTACTCAAACGGCCGTTCTTCACCAAGTTATCTACTTTGGCTAGGACAAAGAGCAACTTGGTTTTTTCTTGATAAGCAGTGATAGCTTCAACCACTTCTTCAAAAGATAGACCCTGGTCAATAAAGTCATTTAATTTTTCTATGAGCAAGTCAACTTCCCCACCAGCAGACAAACTATCAATTACATGAATTTTAGTATCAGGATGTTCTTCAAGATAAATATTCTTGGCTAGTTGAGCACTATTGTGGCTGCCAGAAAGAGTACCAGTGATGGTTACCAAGAAAATGTTTTTGGCACCTTCAAATGCTCGCAAATAATCATCTGGGCTTGGACAAGCTGATTTTGAAGCTTCTGCAGTTGCATACATGGTTTCCATCATTTGATCAATGTCAAGACTGGCATCATCAACAAAGACCTGATCAGCTACTTGAATGGTTAAGGGAACACTTACAAAGGTTGTGTCAATAGCTGGTCTTGCCAGTTGACGATAATCACAACCAGAGTCAGCAATAATCTTCCAAGTCATAGAAATTCTCCATCTTTGTCAGTTATACATTGACAAAGGTTCTGTCTTTTTTTACAATTATATCATGAAAACCCTTGAAACAAAAGCCTCATCCGTCTGTTGTGACAAGTAGAAAGAAAATGTTATGTCTGAACGTAGAATCTCTGAAAAGTCTCTTGAAAATCTCAGAAAATCAAATCAAGAATCAAATCTATTAACCAGAGAAGCCATTGAAACAGCCCTCTTGCAACTCTTGGAAAAAAAGGACCTGACCAAGATTAGTATTTCTGAATTGGTCAAACGTGCAGGCGTTTCGCGTGCGGCCTTTTATCGCAATTATGATTCCAAAGAGGAAATTTTAGAGAGCGTCTTTAAACGAACTGTTCATAATATTATGGAACAGTTACATCATTATGATTTAAAGACAGACCTTTATCTGGTCTGGGTTCACCTTTTCCGAGAAGCAAGAAAGGAGGCCAGAGTGATTCAATTGGCCTTAGATTACCATCTGGAAAAAATCTTTGTCCAAGCCATGCAGGAATTTCTAGAAAAATACCATGGAAAATCAAAAGGTGTCAGCTCTTATCTTCATTCCTTCTGGAGTTCAGCCATTGTATCTGTTCTCCTAAAGTGGATCAAGGATGGCATGAAGGTACCAGCTGAAAAGATTGCGGACTTACGGTTACCATTTTTTAAAAAATAGAGAAAAAGGAGAAGAGATATGACTGAAAAAAGACTAGCCTGGGATGAGTATTTTGCAGCCCAAGCTCTACTAATTGCCAATCGTTCCACTTGTAAACGCGCTAAAGTGGGTGCAATTCTGGTTAAGGATAATAAGGTGATTTCCACTGGTTACAATGGTTCGGTGTCAGGTACCGAGCATTGTATTGATCACGAATGTCTAGTCATTGAAGGACACTGTGTTCGCACCCTTCACGCTGAGGTTAATGCCATTCTCCAAGGTGCTGAACGTGGTGTTCCTAAAGGCTTTACAGCCTATGTAACCCATTTTCCTTGTCTGAACTGTACAAAACAATTATTGCAGGTTGGTTGCAAGCGAGTGGTTTATATCAACCAGTACCGAATGGACGACTATGCCCAAAAACTTTATCAAGAAAAGGGAACAGAATTAACCCATTTACCACTTGAGACCGTACGGGAAGCTCTTAAAGAGGCTGATCTAATGTAAAAAATATCAAAAATAAATGGTTTAGAAAGATTTTTAAACCGTTTTTTGGTATAATAAGAAGAATAAATTGAAAGAAGGAATTCCAAAAATGGGAAAAATTGAAGTTATTAATCATCCACTGATTCAACACAAATTGTCAATCTTGCGTCGTACAGATACTTCTACAAAAGCTTTCCGTGAGCTAGTAGATGAGATTGCAATGTTGATGGGGTATGAAGTACTTCGTGATCTTCCACTAGAAGATGTGGAAATCGAAACACCAATCACAAAAACAGTTCAAAAACAATTGGCAGGTAAGAAATTGGCCATCGTTCCAATTTTGCGTGCAGGTATCGGTATGGTTGATGGACTCTTGAGCTTGGTTCCAGCTGCTAAGGTTGGTCACATCGGTATGTACCGTGATGAAGAAACGCTTCAACCAGTTGAGTATTTGGTGAAATTGCCTGAAGATATTGACCAACGTCAAATTTTTGTGGTAGACCCAATGTTGGCAACAGGTGGCTCAGCAATCTTGGCTGTTGATTCTCTTAAAAAACGTGGAGCATCAAATATCAAATTTGTCTGCCTTGTATCTGCTCCAGAAGGTGTTAAAGCCCTTCAAGAAGCTCATCCAGATGTAGAAATCTTTACAGCAGCCTTGGATGAACGCTTAAACGAACACGGTTATATCGTTCCAGGTCTTGGAGATGCTGGGGACCGCTTGTTCGGTACGAAATAAGATCAAAAAGAAGATTGACTTGGAAAAGGATTTCTAGTCGTGAAAGGAGGTTGAATTTTTGTTTCTGTCTAATGAAAACAGAGCAAAAATTTGACCTTTTTTGACCAAGATATTATAATAGTCTTACCTTCAGTCATTTGACCAACAAAATTAAAATTCAAAAGGAGAATTGAATGATTCCTGTAGTTATTGAACAAACAAGCCGTGGAGAACGTTCCTACGATATTTACTCACGTCTTCTTAAAGACCGCATCATTATGCTGACAGGCCCAGTTGAAGACAACATGGCTAACTCAGTTATTGCCCAGTTGCTTTTCTTGGATGCCCAAGATAGTACAAAAGATATTTACCTTTATCTCAATACACCTGGTGGTTCAGTTTCAGCTGGTTTGGCGATCGTTGACACCATGAACTTTATTAAGGCAGATGTCCAAACCATCGTTATGGGTATGGCCGCATCTATGGGGACGGTCATTGCATCAAGTGGAGCAAAAGGCAAACGTTTCATGCTTCCAAATGCTGAATACATGATCCACCAACCAATGGGTGGTACAGGCGGTGGTACTCAACAAACCGATATGGCGATTGCTGCAGAACACTTGCTTAAAACTCGTAACATCTTGGAAAAAATCTTGGCTGAAAATTCAGGTCAGTCAATCGAAAAAGTCCATGCAGATGCAGAACGTGATAACTGGATGAGCGCCCAAGAAACACTTGAATATGGCTTTATTGATGAAATCATGGCCAACAATTCATTGAACTAATAATCAAAGAAGGCAAACTCGACTGGGTTTGCTTTTTTTGGTATAATAGGGAGAGATTTCTTAGAAAGAGGATTCATCATGTTTGAAAAAGTCAATCGATCTGGCTTGATTATCTATCTTTACTATAATCGTGATGCCAAAAAACTGCAGGATTATGGAGATATTACCTATCATTCCAAGAAACATCGTTACTTACAGCTTTATGTTCCAACTCAAGAAGTGGAGCAATTGGTCGGGCGCTTGAGCAAGGAAAAATTTATAAAAAAAGTCAGAGTTTGTCATATCCAAGAGCTGGAAACACCCTTTGTGGGCAATCTTCATCGAGAGGAAAACGTTATCATCGAAAAAGTTGAAGAAAAGTGTTGACAATTTTCTGATAATTCGGTATATTCTTAACATGCNATTTATTTAAGAAATAAGGAGACAAAAAAGATGAAGAAAAAATTTGCCCTATCGTTTGTGGCGCTTGCAAGTGTAGCACTTCTTGCAGCCTGTGGAGAAGTGAAGTCTGGAGCGTCAAACGCTGCTGGTAACTCAGTAGAGGAAAAGACAATCAAAATCGGATTTAACTTCGAAGAAACTGGTGCCGTAGCAGCTTACGGTACATCTGAACAAAAAGGTGCCCAACTTGCCGTTGATGAAATCAATGCAGCAGGTGGTATCGATGGAAAACAAATCGAAGTAGTCGATAAAGATAATAAGTCTGAAACAGCTGAGGCGGCTTCAGTAACAACTAACCTTGTAACCCAATCTAAAGTATCAGCAATCGTAGGACCTGCGACATCTGGTGCGACTGCAGCTGCGGTAGCGAACGCTACAAAAGCAGGTGTTCCATTGATTTCGCCAAGTGCGACGCAAGATGGATTGACTAAAGGTCAAGATTACCTCTTTATCGGAACTTTCCAAGATAGCTTCCAAGGAAAAATTATCTCAAACTATGTTTCTGAAAAATTACAAGCTAAGAAAGTTGTTCTTTATACTGACAATGCCAGCGACTATGCTAAAGGTATTGCCAAAGCCTTCCGTGAAGCTTACAAAGGTGAAATCGTTGCAGATGAAACTTTCGTAGCAGGTGACACAGACTTCCAAGCAGCCCTTACAAAAATGAAAGGGAAAGACTTTGATGCTATCATCGTTCCTGGTTACTACACTGAAGCTGGTAAAATTGTAAACCAAGCGCGTGGTATGGGAATTGACAAACCAATCGTTGGTGGTGATGGATTCAACGGTGAAGAGTTTGTACAACAAGCAACTGCTGAAAAAGCATCAAACATCTACTTTATCTCAGGCTTCTCAACTACTGTAGAAGTTTCAGCTAAAGCAAAAGCCTTCCTTGACGCTTACCGTGCTAAGTACAATGAAGAGCCTTCAACATTTGCAGCCTTGGCTTATGATTCAGTTCACCTTGTAGCAAACGCAGCAAAAGGTGCTAAAAACTCAGGTGAGATTAAGGATAATCTTGCTAAAACAAAAGATTTTGAAGGTGTAACTGGTCAAACAAGCTTTGATGCAGACCACAACACAGTCAAAACTGCTTACATGATGACCATGAACAATGGTAAGGTTGAAGCAGCAGAAGTTGTAAAACCATAATAGAAAAATGTTGAAATAGGGAATGAGCCTCTGACTCACTCCCTGTTTCGGTGTTTAAGAACCTATCAAAAAGTGAGGGAAAACCCTCAAAATTATAAATAGAAAGAGTGAATCTTATGCTCCAACAACTAGTAAATGGTTTGATTCTAGGTAGTGTTTATGCGCTGTTAGCCCTAGGATATACCATGGTTTACGGAATTATCAAGCTCATCAACTTCGCCCACGGTGATATTTATATGATGGGAGCCTTTATCGGTTATTTCTTGATTAATTCTTTCCAAATGAATTTCTTTGTAGCTCTTATTGTAGCTATGTTAGCGACAGCCATTCTTGGTGTCGTGATTGAGTTCCTTGCTTACCGACCTTTGCGTCACTCTACTCGTATTGCTGTTTTGATTACGGCTATTGGAGTTTCTTTCCTATTGGAATATGGGATGGTCTATCTGGTTGGTGCCAATACCCGTGCCTTCCCTCAAGCGATTCAAACAGTTCGTTATGATTTGGGACCAGTTAGCCTAACAAACGTGCAGTTAATGATTTTGGCCATTTCCTTGATTTTGATGATTTTGTTACAGGTTATTGTACAAAAAACGAAGATGGGAAAAGCCATGCGTGCAGTGTCCGTAGATAGCGATGCGGCGCAATTGATGGGGATCAATGTAAACCGTACTATCAGCTTTACCTTTGCTTTGGGTTCTGCTCTTGCGGGTGCGGCTGGTGTTCTGATTGCCCTCTATTATAACTCTCTTGAGCCTTTGATGGGGGTTACTCCAGGTCTTAAATCCTTCGTAGCCGCAGTACTTGGTGGTATCGGAATCATTCCTGGTGCGGCTCTCGGTGGTTTTGTAATTGGTCTATTGGAAACCTTTGCGACAGCCTTTGGAATGTCAGACTTCCGTGATGCCATTGTTTATGGAATCTTGTTGTTGATCTTGATTGTCCGCCCAGC
Organism: Streptococcus mitis; assembly: GCF_003942965.1. Lineage (GTDB taxonomy): Bacteria > Bacillota > Bacilli > Lactobacillales > Streptococcaceae > Streptococcus > Streptococcus mitis_BH. Next base: position 26,719 of record NZ_RJOG01000010.1, read on the forward strand.
TGGTATCCTTGGTAAAAATGTGAAAGAGAAGGTGTAAACGATGAAAGAAAATTTAAAAGTTAATATTCTATGGTTACTCCTTTTGTTAGCTGGCTATGGCTTGATTAGTGTACTGGTTTCAGTCGGAGTACTCAATCTATTCTATGTACAGATTTTACAACAAATCGGAATTAATATTATTCTGGCTGTTGGTCTCAACTTAATCGTTGGTTTTTCAGGACAATTTTCACTTGGTCATGCTGGTTTCATGGCGATTGGTGCCTATGCAGCAGCTATTATTGGTTCTAAATCACCAACCTACGGAGCCTTCTTTGGAGCTATGCTTGTAGGGGCTTTGCTTTCAGGAGCAGTTGCCTTACTTGTCGGAATTCCAACCTTGCGCTTGAAGGGGGACTATCTTGCAGTAGCAACTCTAGGTGTTTCTGAAATTATCCGTATCTTTATCATCAATGGCGGAAGCCTTACAAATGGTGCGGCAGGTATCTTGGGAATTCCAAACTTTACAACTTGGCAAATGGTTTACTTCTTTGTCGTGATTACAACCATTGCAACCTTGAACTTCTTGCGTAGTCCAATTGGTCGTTCAACCCTATCCGTTCGTGAGGATGAAATCGCTGCTGAGTCAGTTGGGGTTAATACGACTAAAATTAAAATCATCGCCTTTGTCTTTGGTGCCATTACTGCAAGTATTGCAGGATCACTTCAGGCAGGATTTATCGGTTCAGTTGTACCGAAAGATTACACCTTCATCAACTCAATCAACGTTTTGATTATTGTTGTATTTGGTGGACTTGGTTCCATTACAGGTGCAATCGTTTCAGCTATTGTCCTTGGAATTTTGAATATGCTTCTCCAAGATGTTGCTAGCGTGCGTATGATTATCTACGCTTTGGCTTTGGTATTGGTAATGATTTTCAGACCAGGGGGTCTTCTTGGAACATGGGAATTGAGCCTATCACGTTTCTTTAAAAAATCTAAGAAGGAGGAACAAAACTAATGGCATTACTTGAAGTAAAACAGTTAACCAAACATTTTGGCGGTCTAACAGCTGTTGGAGATGTTACTCTTGAATTGAACGAAGGGGAACTGGTTGGACTAATTGGTCCTAACGGAGCTGGTAAAACAACCCTTTTCAACCTTTTGACCGGTGTTTATGAACCAAGTGAGGGAACAGTTACCTTAGATGGTCACCTTTTGAATGGAAAGGCACCTTATAAGATTGCCTCTTTGGGACTTGGACGTACTTTCCAAAATATCCGTCTCTTTAAAGATTTAACAGTTTTGGACAATGTTTTGATTGCTTTTGGCAACCATCACAAACAACATGTTTTTGCTAGTTTCTTACGCTTACCAGCTTTTTACAAGAGTGAAAAAGAATTAAAAGCTAAAGCTTTGGAATTGTTGAAAATCTTTGATTTAGATGGTGATGCAGAAACGCTTGCTAAAAATCTTGCCTATGGCCAACAACGCCGTTTAGAAATTGTTCGTGCCCTCGCTACGGAACCTAAAATTCTCTTTTTAGATGAACCAGCAGCAGGTATGAACCCACAGGAAACAGCGGAATTGACTGAGTTAATTCGTCGTATCAAAGATGAATTTAAGATTACGATCATGCTGATTGAACACGATATGAATCTGGTCATGGAAGTAACAGAACGTATCTACGTACTTGAATATGGCCGTTTGATTGCACAAGGAACTCCTGACGAAATTAAGACCAATAAACGCGTTATCGAAGCTTATCTAGGAGGTGAAGCCTAATGTCTATGTTAAAAGTTGATAATCTTTCTGTGCATTACGGCATGATCCAAGCAGTCCGTGATGTAAGCTTTGAAGTGAATGAAGGAGAAGTAGTTTCCCTTATCGGTGCCAATGGTGCAGGTAAGACAACCATTCTCCGTACCTTGTCTGGTCTAGTTAGACCAAGTTCAGGAAAAATTGAATTTTTAGGTCAAGAAATCCAAAAAATGCCAGCTCAGAAAATCGTGGCAGGTGGTCTTTCACAAGTACCAGAAGGACGCCACGTCTTCCCTGGCTTGACTGTTATGGAAAATCTTGAAATGGGAGCTTTCTTAAAGAAAAATCGTGAAGAAAATCAAACTAACTTGAAGAAAGTTTTCTCACGTTTCCCACGTCTTGAAGAACGGAAGAACCAAGATGCAGCAACTCTTTCAGGAGGGGAACAACAAATGCTTGCCATGGGTCGCGCTCTTATGTCAACACCAAAACTTCTCCTTTTAGATGAACCATCAATGGGACTTGCTCCAATCTTTATCCAAGAGATTTTTGATATCATTCAAGATATCCAGAAACAAGGAACAACCGTTCTCTTGATTGAACAAAATGCCAATAAAGCACTCGCAATCTCTGATCGAGGCTATGTACTGGAAACAGGAAAAATTGTCCTATCAGGAACAGGAAAAGAACTCGCCTCATCAGAAGAAGTCAGAAAAGCGTATCTGGGTGGCTAAAACAATCCAGTGGATTGTTTTAGTCGGTGGATGAGGATTGTAATTAAGCGACATATAATACGACTACTTTTCTTACTCATAAGAAATATAAAATATTCTAGAGCTTCAAATTAGGGAGCTCTTTTATTTATATGGTTTTTGAAAAAATAGAAGAAGGTCTTGATTTTTACTGAATATTTTCGTTTTTAAATTGACAGCAATTTTTGTTCATATTATAATATGGATAATTAAAAATTGAACAGGAGGACTAAGAAATGGTAACAGAAAAACAATTTAAACTTTTGAGTTTTATGTTGATACATAAAGAAAAGACCTTCACTCAGAGACAGTTAGCTGAAGAGTTAGACCTTTCTTTAGGGACAATTAACACATTATTGAAAAAACTGAAAGAAGAGAAGTGGGTTGATGAGGAACATCACTTAACAGAGCTAGGCCAGAAAGTTCTAGAACCCTATCGAGTAGAAAATGCTATTATAATGGCTGCTGGTATGAGTAGTCGTTTTGCTCCTTTGTCTTATGAAATTCCAAAAGGATTGCTTCAAGTTAAGGGTGAACGCTTGATTGAGAGGGAAATCAGACAACTACAAGAAGCAGGAATAGAAGATATAACTGTTATCGTAGGCTATCTTCAAGAAAAAATGTTCTATCTTGCAGAGAAGTTTGGTGTAAAAATTGTAGTGAATAATGATTACTACAAATATAATAACTGTTCGTCTCTGATGTTGGTTAAAGATCAACTTTCCAACACTTATATTTGTTCATCGGATAATTATTTTGAGGAAAATCCTTTTGAACAATATATTTATAGAGGTTACTACTCGACTATATTTGCAGAAGGTCAAACGGACGAATATTGTGCTATAGAAGATTCGAATCACACGATCATTGATATCCAGATTGGTGGAGAAAATACTTGGGCCATGGTGGGGCACGTGTATTTTGACCGTGCATTTAGCGAGAAATTTAAGGAAGTTTTAGAAACCGAGTTTAAACACGAACCTTATCGGGAACAGCTTTGGGAAGATTACTATAGTCGCCATGTCGAAGAACTACTTTTAGAAGCTCGCCACTATTCAGCGGATATTGTTAAAGAATTTGATTCACTGGATGAACTACGTCAATTTGATGAACGTTATTTGGTAAATACAGATTCAGCTATTATCGATAATATCTGTAAGACACTAAAGTGTGTGCCATCAGATGTTGTCAATATCAAACCTTTAAAAGATGGCTTAACCAACACGTCATTTTCATTTGATTGTCTAGGAAAAAAATATGTTTACCGTCATCCGGGTAGGGGAACTGAGAATTATATTGATCGAGCTAGTGAAGCAGCTTCTATGGAAATTGCTGCAAAATTAAAGATTGATCGTACCTTCGTAGCTATGAACAAGAATGAGGGCTGGAAAATTTCAGAATTTATCCCCAATGCTAAGCAACTTGATTATGATAATTGGGATGATGTGACACAAGCAATGGATCTCTTGAGACGGTTACACCAATCTGGAGAAAAAACGGGACATTCCTTTGACCAATTTGAAGGAATTGATGATTTTAGAGAAAAATTAAAGGCTAGAAATCGATTCGAGTTTGATGGTCTCGAGGAATTGGATGAAACTGTTTCAATTCTCAAAAACTATTTACAGAATGATCCGAAACAGGTTGTTCTTTGTCATGGCGATTCCTATAGTCCTAATTTTTTGTTGAATGAAGCAGGTGAAATAAGCTTGATTGATTGGGAATATTCTGGAATGGGAGAGCCAGCAGGAGATTTGGGAACCTTTATCGCTTGTTCCAACTACACTGTAGAGGACGCAGAAAAAGTACTTGAAATCTATCTACAAGAAGTACCAGATAAGAAAACCAAACGTCACTACTTAGCTTATGTAGCAGTAACCTCATATTATTGGTTCTTGTGGGCTTTGTTCCAGGAGAGTGTCGGAAAACCAGTTGGTGAGTTTCTCTACATCTGGTATCGCTATACCAAACAATACGGACAACTGGCCCTTGATTTATATTTGGAGGAGAGCTTAGATGAAAACTACATTAGAAATTGAAGAATTAGTAGCAACTGAAACAAAGAGAAGATTNGAAGAAATGGAGTCGCCAAACTACGAGTTTGTTCAACCATTTTTAAAAAGTGATTTCATTTTAATCATCTCCTTTATCCTAATCAACCTTGTTTTGATTATCTTAGCAATGACGGGAGGAATTCAATAACATGTCTAAAATGAATGACTATATTCAAAAAGAAACCATAACAGGAATTGTTCCCATGACCAATAAGGAACGTCAGTATTCTTTTTGGGATCTCTTTCTATCGACAAGTGGTTTTGCCATCGCAACTTGGTGTTATACTCAAGGGGCTTATGTAGCTCAATATTTGACATTTAATCAAATGTTGATTAATATTTTCAGCTTTAACATTATCTGGGTCTTTATTGAATGTCTTCCTATTTTGTTTGCCGTTAAATATGGAATTGATTTGTGGATTTGGTTGAGAGCCGTTCTAGGAAAAAGAGGTGTAGCCCTGCTATCAACCATTATTAGTTTGGCTAACTTTGGATGGTATGCTGTTGCGGCTAATCTTTTTGCCAGTTCTATGATCCATTTGGCAAACAATTTTGGTCTTGGTTTAGAAAAGGGAGTATGGGCGCCTATTCTGGGTACCTTCTGTGTTCTTATCGGTACTTTCATAGCTCTCGGAGGTCCAGAAGTGATTAAATGGACCAATCGCTTCTTAGTTATTGCCTTATTGATTGTCGGTCTGATTATCGTTGGAATCTGCTTTGTCGCCGTTCCTATAACTGATATTATGAATATTCAACCAGTCACCCAAGGAGATCTGACGCCATTAGAACGTTTTATGCTCTCTGGGGAAGGAAATGTTGCCTTTGCTTTCTCTTGGTCTACACAGGCATTGGTTTTACCGCGTTTAGCAAAATCAGAACGCAGTGGTTATTGGGCTACAGCCTTATCATACGGAGTTGTGGCTCCATTCTTCGTTGCGACTGGTGGAGTTATGGCTCTAGCCATGTTTGTCAAAACAGGTGTTTATGAAAGTGATCCAACAACAATGCTATCAACTCTAAGCACTCCAGCCTTTGCACTTCTAAGTTTACTACTAGTAGCCTTTGCTAATATTGGAACCCAAGGGACAGGATCATACGTGAACTGTATGATTGTAAAAAGTGGGATGCCTAAAGTAAGTTATAAGCTAATGGTTTGGATTGCCATGGTTTACGTGAGTCTACTCACCATCTGGGGAGGAGTGGAAGAGTATTTTGGATCCTTCATCTCCCTAGCCGCTTATATTCAGGGGCCAATTATTGGTATGATTGTTGTCGATTACTTTATCCTAAGAAAACGAAAACTCGACTTGCGTTCAGCCTATTTCCTTGAAGGTCATGACGCTTACGAGTTTACTAAGGGATTTAACTTGGTTGGCTTGTCTTGTGTATTTATCTCTTTATTGGTAGCAGTACTATTTGTTTACAACCCTGTAACAGCACAAATTCAAAGTCCAATCTTTTTAGTCACAACGGGTAGTGGTTTTACTGCGATATTCGGTGGCTTATTATACTGGCTAGCTAGTCTTACTCCATTGAAACGATATATGATAAAAGATCGGAACACTATCACGATTTAAGACGAGAGGGGGGTTCGGTTTCCTCTTAATTTATAGTGGCATTTGATGCAAGATTTTCTGATTTTTCGAAATTTTGAAAAAGAAATGTAAGCGTTTGATAGATTTGCAAAAAGATTGTATAATAGGGATGAGAATAGAAAAGGAGAAGTCTCATGGCAGTTAAAGATTTTATGACCCGCAAGGTAGTTTATATTAGTCCAGATACAACAGTATCTCATGCAGCAGATTTGATGAGAGAGCAAGGATTACATCGCTTGCCTGTTATTGAAAATGATCAATTGGTTGGTTTGGTGACTGAGGGAACGATTGCCCAAGCTAGTCCATCTAAAGCAACCAGTCTTTCTATCTATGAGATGAATTATCTTCTAAATAAGACAAAAGTGAAAGATGTCATGATTCGCGATGTTGTCACTGTTTCAGGCTATGCGAGTCTAGAGGATGCAACTTATCTGATGTTGAAAAACAAGATTGGTATTCTTCCTGTCGTAGATAACCATCAAGTCTATGGGGTTATTACGGACCGTGACGTTTTCCAAGCCTTTCTTGAAATTGCTGGTTACGGTGAAGAAGGGATTCGTGTGCGCTTTGTTACGGAGAATGAAGTTGGTGTACTCGGAAAGATTGTTTCTTTGATTGTAGAAGAAAATTTGAATATTTCCCATACAGTTAATATTCCACGAAAAGATGGTAAGGTGATTATCGAAGTTCAAATTGATGGTTCAGTTGATTTGTCATCCTTAAAACAAAAATTTGAATCAGAGAATATTCAAGTAGAAGAGATTACTCGTACTTCAGCAAAAGTCTTGTAAGAAGGGAAGCCGAAAGGCTTCTTTTTATGTCTAATAAGGGCTTAGAGCAAAAGATGGAAAGAAATGATAGATTATGGTATAATAAAACGATATAAAAAAGGAGTATTTATGGACATTTCAGAAATTCGTCAGAAAATTGACGCAAATCGTGAAAAATTAGCTTCTTTCAGGGGGTCTCTTTGACCTCGAAGGTCTAGAGGAAGAGATTGCCATCTTGGAAAACAAGATGACAGAACCTGATTTTTGGAACGATAATATCGCGGCCCAAAAGACGTCGCAAGAATTGAATGAATTAAAAAACACCTACAACACCTTCCACAAAATGGAAGAGTTGCAGGATGAAGTTGAAATTTTATTAGACTTTTTAGCTGAAGATGAGTCAGTGCATGAAGAGTTGGTTGAACAGTTGTCAGAACTTGATAAGATGATGACCAGCTATGAGATGACCCTTCTCTTGTCAGAACCTTATGACCACAATAATGCCATCTTGGAAATCCATCCAGGATCCGGTGGTACTGAGGCTCAGGACTGGGGTGATATGCTGCTTCGTATGTATACTCGTTATGGAAATGCTAAAGGCTTTAAAGTAGAAGTCTTGGATTACCAAGCAGGTGATGAGGCAGGTATTAAGTCGGTAACCTTATCATTTGAAGGGCCTAATGCCTACGGCCTTCTCAAGTCAGAAATGGGTGTACACCGTTTGGTGCGAATTTCGCCATTTGACTCTGCCAAACGTCGCCACACCTCTTTCACATCGGTGGAAGTAATGCCAGAATTGGATGATACCATTGAAGTGGAAATCCGTGAAGATGATATCAAGATGGATACCTTCCGTTCAGGTGGTGCTGGTGGACAAAACGTCAATAAGGTTTCAACAGGTGTACGTTTAACACACATTCCTACGGGAATTGTCGTCCAGTCAACGGTCGATCGTACCCAGTATGGAAATAGAGATCGTGCCATGAAGATGTTACAGGCTAAGCTCTATCAAATGGAGCAAGAAAAGAAAGCTGCGGAAGTCGATTCCCTCAAGGGTGAGAAAAAGGAAATCACATGGGGAAGTCAAATCCGTTCTTATGTTTTTACGCCTTATACTATGGTAAAAGATCATCGAACTAGTTTTGAAGTCGCGCAGGTAGATAAGATTATGGATGGAGACTTGGATGGTTTCATTGATGCCTATCTCAAGTGGCGAATTAGCTAAGATAGAAAGGAACTCACATGCCAATCATTGAAATGAGAGATGTTGTCAAAAAGTATGATAATGGAACGACAGCCTTGCGAGGTGTATCTGTCACTGTTGAACCAGGAGAATTTGCCTATATCGTAGGTCCGTCGGGAGCAGGGAAATCAACCTTTATTCGTGCTTTGTACCGCGAAGTAAAAATCGAAAAAGGAAGCTTATCTGTTGCTGGTTTTAATCTGGTTAAAATTAAAAAGAAAGATGTTCCTTTATTGCGTCGTAGTGTTGGAGTTGTATTCCAGGATTATAAATTGTTGCCAAAGAAGACCGTTTATGAAAATATTGCCTATGCAATGGAAGTAATTGGTGAAAGTCGACGTAATATCAAAAAACGTGTTATGGAAGTCTTAGATTTGGTTGGACTGAAGCACAAGGTTCGTTCTTTTCCAAATGAACTTTCAGGAGGAGAACAACAACGGATTGCAATTGCACGTGCCATTGTAAATAATCCAAAAGTATTAATTGCTGATGAACCGACAGGAAACTTGGACCCGGATAATTCATGGGAAATTATGAATCTCTTGGAACGCATCAATCTTCAAGGTACAACTGTCTTGATGGCGACCCACAACAGTCAGATTGTAAATACCTTGCGCCACCGTGTCATTGCCATTGAAAATGGCCGTGTCGTTCGTGACGAAGCTAAAGGAGAATATGGATACGATGATTAGTAGATTTTTTCGTCATTTATTTGAATCATTAAAAAGTTTGAAACGAAATGGCTGGATGACAGTAGCTGCTGTCAGTTCAGTTATGATTACTTTGACCTTGGTTGCAATATTTGCATCTGTTATCTTTAATACGGCTAAACTAGCTACAGATATTGAAAATAATGTTCGAGTAATGGTATACATTCGTAAGGACGTAGCTGATAATAGTGAGACCATTGAAAAAGAAGGTCAAACTGTTACAAATAACGACTACCATAAGGTATATGATGCTTTGAAAGGTATGTCAACCGTTAAAAGTGTTACGTTTTCAAGTAAAGAAGAACAATATGAAAAGTTGACAGAAACAATGGGGGACAACTGGAAAATCTTTGAGGGTGATGCCAATCCACTCTATGATGCATATATCGTTGATACAAATACACCAAGTGATGTAAAGACAGTAGCAGAAGAGGCTAAAAAAATCGAAGGTGTATCAGAAGTTCAAGATGGTGGTGCTAATACAGAACGCTTGTTTAAGTTAGCCTCATTTATTCGTGTCTGGGGACTAGTTATCGCGGGATTACTGATTTTCATTGCAGTGTTCTTGATTTCTAATACTATTCGTATCACCATTATTTCACGAAGCCGTGAAATTCAAATCATGCGTTTGGTAGGTGCAAAGAATGGATATATCCGCGGTCCTTTCTTACTTGAAGGTGCTTTTATCGGTTTACTGGGTGCAACTGCACCATCAGTTTTGGTATTTATTGTGTATCAGATGGTTTACCAATCAGTTAATAAATCATTAGTGGGCCAAAATCTCTCTATGATTGCGCCAGAAGTATTTACTCCTTTGATGATTGCCTTATTATTTGTGATTGGAATTTTTATTGGTTCAATTGGATCAGGAATTTCAATGCGCCGATTCCTGAAAATCTAAAATAGAAGTATATTTGAGGAGATTTTAATATCTCCTTTTTTACTACAAAAATTTTAGAAAAAAGTCTACTTTTTTTTATAAAAGCCTTTACAAAAAAAATTAAAGTGGTATAATTGAATTATAGAAAGTGCAAACGTTTTCGTAAAACGTTTGCCTAAATAAAAATAAAGGAGATTTGAATGATGAAAGATACATTCAAAAATGTCTTGTCTTTCGAGTTTTGGCAAAAATTCGGTAAGGCTTTGATGGTGGTTATCGCGGTTATGCCGGCTGCTGGTTTGATGATTTCAATCGGTAAGTCACTTGTGATGATCAACCCTAACTTTGCCCCACTCGTTACTACTGGTGGTGTACTAGAGCAAATCGGTTGGGGAGTCATCGTTAACCTTCATATCTTGTTTGCCCTCGCTATTGGAGGAAGCTGGGCTAAGGAACGCGCTGGTGGTGCGTTTGCGGCAGGTCTTGCCTTTGTCCTAATCAATCGTATCACTGGTACAATCTTTGGCGTATCAGGAGATATGTTGAAAAATCCAGAAGCTATGGTAACAACTCTCTTTGGTGGATCAATCAAAGTTGCTGATTACTTCATTAGTGTTATGGAAGCTCCAGCACTTAACATGGGTGTCTTCGTAGGGATTATTTCTGGTTTTATTGGAGCAACTGCTTACAACAAATACTACAACTTCCGTAAGCTTCCTGATGCACTTTCATTCTTTAACGGAAAACGTTTTGTACCGTTTGTAGTTATTCTTCGTTCAGTAATTGCTGCAATCGTACTTTCAGCTTTCTGGCCACTTGTGCAAACTGGTATCAATAGCTTTGGTATCTGGATTGCTAACTCACAAGAAACTGCTCCAATCCTTGCACCATTCTTGTATGGTACATTGGAACGCTTGCTCTTGCCATTTGGTCTTCACCACATGTTGACTATCCCAATGAACTACACAGCTCTTGGTGGTACTTATGAAGTCTTAACTGGTGCAGCAAAAGGTAGCCAAGTATTTGGTCAAGATCCACTTTGGCTTGCATGGGTAACAGACCTTGTTAACCTTAAAGGTACAGATGCAAGTCACTACCAACAATTGTTAGATACTGTTCACCCAGCTCGTTTCAAAGTTGGACAAATGATCGGTTCGTTCGGTATCTTGATGGGTGTGATTGTGGCTATCTACCGTAATGTCGATGCTGATAAGAAACATCAATATAAAGGTATGATGATTGCGACAGCTCTTGCAACATTCTTGACAGGGGTTACTGAACCAATCGAATACATGTTCATGTTTGTAGCAACACCTATGTACCTTGTTTACTCACTTGTTCAAGGTGCGGCCTTCGCTATGTCTGATGTAGTAAACCTACGTATGCACTCATTCGGTTCAATCGAGTTCTTGACTCGTACACCTATTGCGATTAGCGCTGGTATTGGTATGGATATTGTTAACTTTATCTGGGTAACTGTTCTCTTTGCCGTAATCATGTACTTTATCGCAAACTTCATGATTCAAAAATTCAACTACGCAACTCCAGGGCGTAACGGAAACTACGAAACTGCTGAAGGTTCAGAAGAAGCTAGCAGCGAAGTGAAAGTTGCAGCAGGTTCTCAAGCTGTAAACATTATTAACCTTCTTGGTGGACGTGCAAACATCGTTGATGTTGATGCATGTATGACTCGTCTTCGTGTAACTGTAAAAGATGCTGATAAAGTCGGTGATGCAGAACAATGGAAAGCAGAAGGAGCTATGGGTCTTGTCATGAAAGGACAAGGAGTTCAAGCTATCTACGGTCCAAAAGCAGACGTATTGAAATCTGATATCCAAGATATCCTTGATTCAGGTGAAATCATTCCTGAAACTCTTCCAAGTCAAATGACAGAAGCACAACAAAACACTGTACACTACAAAGGTGTAACAGAGGAAGTTTACTCAGTAGCAGACGGTCAAGTTGTTGCTTTGGAACAAGTGAAAGATCCAGTATTTGCTCAAAAAATGATGGGTGACGGATTTGCTGTAGAACCTGCAAATGGAAACATTGTATCTCCAGTTTCAGGTACTGTATCAAGCATCTTCCCTACAAAACATGCTCTTGGTCTTGTGACTGAAGCAGGTCTTGAAGTACTTGTTCACATTGGTTTGGACACAGTAAGTCTTGAAGGAAAACCATTTACTGTTCATGTAGCTGAAGGACAAAAAGTTGCAGCAGGTGATCTTCTTGTCACAGCTGACTTGGATGCTATCCGTGCAGCAGGTCGTGAAACTTCTACAGTAGTTGTCTTCACAAATGCTGAAGCTATTAAATCAGTTAAATTAGAACAAACAGGTTCTCTTGCAGCTAAAACAGCAGTTGCTAAAGTAGAATTGTAATACACTTGAGGTTGGAAGCTGTTTTCCAACCTCTTGTTTTGGGAGAAAAGCATGAAATTTTTAACACTCAATACTCATAGCTGGATGGAAAAAGAAGCCGAGGAAAAATTCCAGCTCTTGCTTGAAGATATTCTTGATAAAGACTATGATTTGATATGTTTCCAAGAAATCAATCAGGAGATTACTTCGCCAGAGGTGGAGGTTAATGACCTTTATCAAGCTTTGCCAGCTGCTGAGCCTATTCATCAAGACCATTATGTTAGACTTTTGGTTGAAAAGTTGTCAGAGCAAGGAAAAGATTACTACTGGACTTGGGCCTATAACCATATCGGTTATGACCGCTACCATGAAGGTGTGGCTATCTTGTCTAAAACACCTATTGAAGCAAGAGAAATTTTGGTTTCAGATGTGGATGATCCAACAGACTATCATACTCGCCGTGTCGCCCTGGCTGAAACTGTAGTTGATGGTAAGGAGCTTGCAGTTGCAAGTGTCCACCTTTCTTGGTGGGATAAAGGTTTCCAAGAAGAATGGGCACGATTTGAGGCTGTCTTGAAAGAATTGAACAAGCCACTTTTACTAGCTGGAGATTTCAACAACCCAGCTGGTCAGGAAGGTTACCAAGCTATTTTAGCTAGTCCATTAAGCTTACAAGACGCATTTGAAGTTGCTCAAGATAAAAGTGGTAGCTATACTGTTCCACCAGAAATTGATGGCTGGAAGGGGAACACAGAACCCCTTCGAATCGACTATGTTTTTACTACCAAGGAGTTAGCGGTAGAAAATTTACATGTTGTATTTGATGGTAACAAGAGTCCGCAAGTCAGTGATCACTATGGCTTGAATGCTCTTTTAAACTGGAAATAACAATAGAAAAAAGGTTAAGAGATATATCTTTACCTTTTTTCGTTATCCTTTTAAATTTTTTAAAGTTCATAGCAAGCTACTAGTCAAAAAGGTTATCCTCTTGAATGAGATTTGCCAACAATTTTACAAAGTTTGTAATAATTCTTGGACTAGGAAAATGAGGCTATAAATTAGACCACTAATTTGACTTGTACTACGTATCATTTATTAGAAGTTATTATTGGATTACAGTGCTGAAAATAAAAAAGAACAGCCGAAGCTGTCTTTTTATCATTATTTGAGACCGTATTTTTTGTTGAAACGATCCACGCGTCCATCTGCTTGAGTGAACTTTTGACGTCCAGTGTAGAATGGGTGTGAGTCTGATGAAATTTCCACACGGATCAATGGGTAAGTTTCGCCTTCGAACTCAACTGTTTCGTTAGAGCGTTTTGTTGAACCGCTAAGGAATTGGTAACCAGTAGTTGTGTCCATGAAGACAACTGGGCGATATTCTGGATGGATATCTTTTTTCATTTTGCAATATTTCCTTTCTGCCATGGTCTCTTTGCGAGCCATAGATTGTTACCATACTAGTCTATCAGATTATGAAAAGTTTGGCAAGTATTTTATCAGTTTTTAAGCAAGTTTTTTAACTTTTGGTAGATGATTTCGTTTTCCTCTAGGCTATAGGAATTGGCACCACTTGCTAGAGGGTGGCCTCCGCCATCATGTTCCTTGGCAATTTCATTGATAGGATGAATTTTACTGCGTAAGCGAACGCGGTAGTGTCCATCAGTCTGTTCCACAAAAATTCCCCAGAGACTAACACTGTCAATACGTCCAGGTGCACCGACAATGGCTGCAGTTTCAGCATCGGTAACATTGAATTGTTTCAGAATTTCCTGACTCAGGATAACGCGAGCTGCACCATTTTCATCCACTTCCAGATGGTCGTAGATGTAGCCTTGAAGTTTAGCAATTTTGTAGCTCATAGTGTCCATTTTGCGAGTGAGAGCTGCAAAGTCAAAGTTCTGTTCTCTAAGAGATGCAGCTAGGCGGAGGGTGCGTGCAGTGGTAGAAGGGTAGAGGAAGCGACCTGTATCACCAACAATTCCTGCAAATAGCAACTCAGCAGATCGATCTGACAAGGCCAGTTGGGTTGTTTGGGCCAATAGGGTAATCATTTCGCTAGCGCTACTTGAACTAGTATCCACCCAAGATAGGTCACCGTATACATCATCATTTGGATGGTGGTCAATCTTAATGAGAAAATCACCTTGACGATAGCGCTTATCATCGATACGAGCAGTATTAGCCGTATCACAGACGATGACAAGGGCGCCTTGGTAGGCACTATCTTCAACAAAATCCATCTCAGCCATCCAAGTAAGAGTTGGTTCATCAAAACCAACGGCTTTGATGGTTTTTTCTGGGAAATGATGTTTGAGAAGAGCTTTCAAGCCCACTTGACTTCCCAAGGCATCAGGGTCTGGTTTCATATGACGGTGAATGATAATCGTGTCGTATTCTTTAATTTTTTCTAAAATTTGATGGCAAATGTCCATAAATAACCTCAATTCTTTCTCATTTCATTGTAGCACAAGAATTTTTATTTTTAAAATGAAAAAGATGTGATATAATGGAGAAAGATAAATTGAGGAGGACGATATGGCATTAGCAAAAATTGTATTTGCCAGTATGACCGGTAATACCGAAGAAATTGCAGATATTGTAGCAGACAAATTACGTGACTTGGGCTTGGATGTCGATGTTGATGAATGTACAACTGTTGACGCTTCAGACTTCTTGGAAGCAGACATCGCTATCGTTGCGACCTATACTTATGGTGATGGTGAATTGCCAGATGAGATGATGGACTTCTACGAAGACCTAGCAGACCTCAACTTGAATGGCAAAATCTACGGAGTGGTCGGCTCAGGAGATACCTTCTACGATGAATTCTGTAAGGCTGTTGATGACTTTGATCGCGTTTTTGTAGCGACAGGAGCAGAAAAAGGTTCAGAGTGTGTTAAAGTTGATCTTTCTGCTGAGGAAGAAGACATCGAACGTTTAGAACAATTCGCAGAAGAATTGGCTGCTAAAGTAGGATAAGCATAAAAGTGCGCTGATGTAATCAATCAGTGCATTTTTCTTATCGAGAGTTGGGATTTTACTAGCCTATTTGGTGGCTTTTTGATACAATAATTCAAATAAAGGAGGAGACTGTATGGATTTAGATATTATTCGTCAAGAAATTGATCAAATCGACGACCAGATCGTCAAGCTCTTAGAAGAACGAATGCATTTGGTTGAGGGGGTAGTTGCCTATAAGAAAGCTTCAGGTAAACCGATTTTAGATACCAAGAGAGAAGCAATTATCTTTGAAAAGGTTAGGAGTCGTGTAGAGGACAAGCACTATCAGGAGACTATTGTAGCGACTTTTTCGGACATACTCAAACGTTCGCGTGATTATCAGGATCAAAATATCAAATGAAAAAGGAACAATTTTATCCGCTAGGGATTTTTCTAGCTGCTATGTTGGGCGGACTCGTGCGCTACCTGGTTTCTACTTGGTTGCCAGCCAGTCCAGATTTCCCTTGGGGAACCCTTCTTGTCAACTATCTAGGAATTTTCTGCCTGGTTTATCTTGTCAAGGGCTATCTGGTCTATAAAGGGACAAGTAAAGGTGTTGTTTTAGCACTGGGTACAGGTTTTTGTGGTGGTTTGACAACCTTTTCTAGTCTCATGCTTGATGCTGTGAAACTACTGGATACAGGGCGTTATCTTAGTTTAGTTATGTATTTGCTTTTGAGTATTGGTGGAGGTCTACTCTTGGCTTATTTTCTAGGGAGGAAGAAATGGTAATCGTCTATCTTGCAATTGCTTGTGGCTGCGGAGCCCTAGTACGGTATTTCTTTTCCCGCTATAATCAAACTTCTAAATTGCCATTCGGAACGCTCATAGCCAATGTTTTGGGGTGTTTTTTGATTGGACTTCTTTATAATCATGTAGAAGCCAAGGAAGTCTATACTATTTTAGCTACAGGTTTTTGTGGAGGGTTAACAACCTTCTCTACTTTGAATGACGAACTTCAAAAGTTACTGAGCGATAGGAAAGTCTTTTATTCTTATCTGGCTTTGACCTATCTAGGTGGTTTGGTTGCGATTTTTTTAGGAATTCTGTTGTAAATTTCTTTACTTTTTTCTGGAAATTTGGTAAACTGTATCTTGTGTGTAATGGACGCACAAAAATACAGTTTATCCGCTGAGGAAGTTTCCTCAAGATTGACAAAGATAGGAGAATAAAATGAATCCATTAATCCAAAGCTTGACTGAAGGTCAACTTCGTACAGATATCCCATCATTCCGTCCTGGTGACACTGTTCGTGTACACGCGAAAGTTGTCGAAGGTAACCGTGAACGTATCCAGATTTTTGAAGGTGTTGTTATCGCACGTAAAGGTGCTGGCATCTCAGAAAACTACACAGTTCGTAAAATCTCTAACGGTGTAGGTGTTGAGCGTATCTTCCCAATCCACACTCCACGTGTTGAAAAAATCGAAGTTGTTCGTTACGGTAAAGTACGTCGTGCGAAATTGTACTACTTGCGTGCTCTTCAAGGTAAAGCAGCTCGTATCAAAGAAATCCGTCGTTAATTCGACTAAAAAACTCTGCTTTTTCAGCAGAGTTTTTATCTAGCTCCCTTAGTTCAATGGATATAACAACTCCCTCCTAAGGAGTAGTTGCTGGTTCGATTCCAGCAGGGGGCATGTAATTAGACATTCAAAAACCGCTCAGCCGAGCGGTTTTCGTATATTCTTCACTTTTACAGTACCCATGTACGGATGGCATGGGCAACGCCGGATTCGTCATTTGATTTAGTGATGTATTTGGCGATTTTTTTGATTTCTGGATTTCCGTTTTCCATGACAACGGGGTTACCAACGACTTCCAGCATGGCACGGTCATTTTCTTCGTCACCGATAGCCATGGTTTCATTTTTGATCAATCCTAGTTTTTCAGCTAAGTGGATAATAGCTGAACCCTTATCTACATTCTTTTTAAGGAGTTCGAGGTAGAAAGGAGCAGATTTGTTGATAGAGTAGCGCTCATAAAATTCGGCTGGTATCTTTTCAATGGCAGCATCGAGGATTTCTGGTTCATCAATGAACATACATTTAACAATTTCCTTGTCAGCCATTTCTTCAGGTGTACGGTAGAAGATAGGCATGGTGACGAGGGTTGATTCGTGCACTGTGTATTTTCCGATATTGCGATTGGCTGTGTAGATGCCGTCCTTAGTAATAGCGTGCATGTGGACACCGAGCTTACGACTGAGAAATTCCATATCCAGATAATCCTCATAGGTCAAGGATTCGCTGATAATCTCATGACCTGTAGCAGTTTCTTGGACAAGGGCACCGTTGAAGGTTACAACATAGTCGCCCTCGTCTCTCAGATGCAAGTCGTCCAGAAGTTTGGCAACACCTGCGATAGGGCGACCGGTTGCAATCACGACTTTGACACCAGCTTCTTTGGCATCTTGGATGGCAGAAAAGACCTCAGGAGTGATCTCCTTTTGGCTATTGACTAGGGTTCCGTCAATATCAACGGCAATTAGTTTAATACTCATAAATTTCCTCTTCTAGTTTTTATTTGGGGTAAAATGATCGTTTTCAATCAAGTGTAAAAATTGCTGGGTAATGCTAGCAAAGATACTGTTTTGGTCTAACATTTCTTTCGGGAAATAAAAACGATTATCTCCGTGGCGACTACCAGCAAGGGATTGGACGATAGGAGACAGGCTAGAGAGTTCGGCTAGTTTTCCATTTTTTTGTAAAATCTCAATCTGTGTCCGTGGATTTTCAGATTCGGGACGATAGATATCATAAGGGAGGTCGAAGTTCTTATGAATGGCAGTGTAGTAGTCGGGATCAAAGCCGATGTCCTCAACCAATTTTCTCATGCTGGCGAGTTGGTCTTGGTCTTCTTGTGAAAAGGTAATGGATTTAAAGACCTTGCGGTTGACAAAGCGCTGTGATAAGTCTGCAAGAATCTTATCAGGACTGGTCATCCAGAGCTGGAAGTAGGTATTCA
This sequence comes from Streptococcus mitis, assembly GCF_003942965.1. Classification (GTDB taxonomy): domain Bacteria; phylum Bacillota; class Bacilli; order Lactobacillales; family Streptococcaceae; genus Streptococcus; species Streptococcus mitis_BH. Next base: position 44,785 of record NZ_RJOG01000010.1, read on the forward strand.
TCACACCATCATCCAGAGCCAGATAGTCAGATAAGGTCACATTTTTTTCAAAGAAAGGCAGGAGGTGTGGAGAAGTTCGTGCAAAGAAGTTCTTATCTTCAGGGTAGAGTTCCTTGGCGCGCTTGAGGAGATTCTGTAGGAGAACTTCCATAGCGCGTGTTGCTGGGTGGAAATAAACCTGCATATACATCTGGTAACGGCTGAGGACGTAGTCTTCGATGGCATGCATGCCATTGCGCTGAAAGGCGATACCATTTTCGACAGGACGAATGACTCGGAGGATGCGAGTCAGGTCAAATTCCCCATAGGATGCTCCAGTAAAATAGGAGTCGCGCAAGAGATAGTCCATGCGGTCTGCATCAATCTGACTAGAAATGAGTTGCACGACCTGCTTGTTAGGGTAGGTATGGTCTATGACACTGGCAACCTTTTCTGGGAAATCTGGCGCCACTTGTAGCAGGACTTGGTGAATCTCCGTTTCAGGACTTTGGATAATCTCCTGAGTAATGGCTTCATGGTTTGTATCAAAGAGATGTTCAAAAGTATGGGAGTAGGCACCATGTCCAAGGTCGTGTAGGAGAGCAGCGGTCATGGTGAGGAGTGATTCGGCAGGATTCCATTCTTCAGGATATTTCTCTTCAAAAATCTCTGTGATGCGTCGTGCAATTTCATAGACGCCTAGACAATGAGAGAAGCGACTGTGTTCCCCACCGTGGAAGGTATAACTGGAAGTTCCCAGTTGTTTGATACGACGCAAACGCTGAAATTCTTTTGTATTAATCAAGTCATAGATGATTTGATTATTGACATGGATGTAGTTGTGAACTGGGTCACGGAATACTTTTTCGTTCATATGACCATTATAGCAAAATCCTGCTCTTTTTGGTAAAATAGTAGGACAAGAGACAAGAAAGAGGACCTGATGTGAAGATTCGGATGCGAAATACGATTCAGTTTGATGAGCAGTTGGAAGTGATTGACCAGCTTTATGACGTGGAAGTGCATGAAAAAGGAGATTATAGCTACCTGCTTTTCTATAATGAGGAAAAGGAAAAAGTGGTTATTAAATTTCATGGTCAAGAACTGGTGATGAGCCGATTTTCCAATCCCAAGACCATTATGCGCTTTTTAAAGGATAGTGATAGTTTAGCCTATATTCCCACACCTATGGGCATGCAGGAATTTATCATCCAAACGAGCCATTATCAAGTTGATGGGCAAAAGATTGAGCTAGATTATCAACTACAAAATCAAGAGGGACATCCCTTTGCCAGCTATCAATTGGAAATTACTTGGGGATAAGAAAAAGGTTGGCTCTCGCCAACCTTATTTGATATAGAGTTCTTGATTTTTTAGGACAATTTCACGGACATTTGAGAATTTTTTGAGTTTTTTAAATTCTTCTGGATGAGTGATGAGAGTAATAACATAACCTTCCTTGCCCATACGGCCAGTACGTCCAGCGCGGTGAGTGTAGATTTCGATATCTCTAGGAACATCAAAGTTTACGACACACTCTAGACTATCGATATCAATCCCACGTGCCAGAAGGTCTGTTGCAAGAAGCAGGGTTAGTTGCTTGTCTTTAAACTTTTCTAAGATGACTTTTCTAAATTTGACATTGACATCACTAGCGAGGGAAACAGCCAAGATATCCCGATACTGTAGTTTTTCTTCTGCACTTCCAAGGTCTGATAAGCTGTTAAAGAAGACCAGACCGCGGAAATCCTCTACATGAGACAGTTTTCGTAGCATATCCACTCGGTGACGTTGATCTACCTGCATGTAGAAGTGTTGGATGTTGTCCAATTTTTGGTCAGAGAGATCAATGGTTCGCGTGTTAGGCGCAATCTTTTCTTGGTCAAACTTGGTCGTCGCACTCATATAGACGAGTTGGTGGTCACGAGGTGCGTAGTGAGTAATTTTCTCGACAAAGTGTATCTGAGAATCATCGAGCAATTGGTCGAATTCATCCAGAATGATGGTTTCCACATTCATCATCTTGATTTTTTTCAATTTAATTAGTTCAAAGATACGGCCAGGAGTTCCAATCAGAATTTCTGGTCCTTTCTTTAGGCGTTCAATCTGGCGTTTCTGACTCGAACCTGATAAGAAGAGTTGGGCAGTTAAGCCGATAGCTTCAGCCCACGTTTTACATACATCAAAAATCTGTCCAGCAAGCTCAGTATTTGGTGCTAGAATCAAGAGTTGTTGGGCTTTTTTCTTTTGTAGTCTGAGAAGACTTGGTAGAAGGTAAGCTAGGGTCTTACCAGTTCCCGTTGGGCTCACTCCTAGGAGGTTTTCTCCAGCAAGAAGGGGCTCAAATAGTTGGGTTTGAATGGGAGTGAATTCTTGGAAACCGAGTTGGTCACTCAGTTCTTGCCATTCAGTCGGTAGTTTGTTTTTCATTTTTCTGCCTCAAATCTAATGCCAGCAGTCTGGCGCATAGTATATAGTAGTTCATGAACTGAACTTGCATTCTCCAGCCAAGTTTGGTAGAGATTCAGATCTGGTTGCTGGATCATGTGTTCAAATGCAGCGACTTCCTCAGTCATCGTATGAGGAGCCTGTTGGATAGGGAGTTGGATTTGATTGCCTTGATGGTCGGTAAAAATAACTGAGCTGACATGTTCGATGGTGTTGAGGGTCAAGGTACCATCTGTCGTATAAATCTCGCAAGGGAGATTGGAAGTGATGTTTTTTCCAGCCTTGATATGAACTTGAAAGTCTGGGTAGAAGAGGATTCCGTCACCATTTAGGTCAATGCTATTGTTAAGCTGTTGAGCCTGATAGGTTGCATCCTTAGCTTTTCCAAAGAGACGAACGGCAGTGTAGAGAGGATAAATCCCCAAATCCATGAGAGCACCGCCAGCAAAACGATCTGAGAAGACATTTGGTGTTTCCCCAGCCAATAAGTTAGGCATTTTGGAAGAATACTTGGCATAGTGGAAATCTGCTCCTAAAATTTGTTTGTCAGCTAAAAATTCCTTGACAGTAGTAAAAGCTTTCTCGTGGTAATTACGAGCTGCTTCGAAGATAAAACAGTGATTTTTCTCAGCTGTTTGAACCAAATCCAGCCATTCTTGTGGCTGAGTGACAGCTGGCTTTTCAAGAATGACGTGTTTACCAGCAGACAAGGTAGCTTTTGCCTGAGCAAAATGCAAGGAGTTTGGGCTAGCAATATAGACCACATCAAAGGAGCCCTTGAAGAAGTCCTCTATTTGATCAAAGAGTTGGATATTCTGATAGCGGGAAGCAAAGGTTGCGGCAGTTTCTAGTTTTCTAGAATAGACTGCGACCATCTGGTATTCTCCACTAGCATGGGCTGCTTCTATGAAATGATGGCTGATAGCCCCTGTTCCGATGACGCCTAATTTAAGCATAGTTACTCCTTTTCCGATTTCAAATCCTTCTTTCATTATAACATAGATAGACGGGACTATCCAATAGAGGGGAAAAAATTTCAAATAAGCTACTAGGTCTTTTCCAAAGAAAGTGGTACAATAATGAGATGAGTAAATGAAATGGGAGGGAAAATGAGGTTATTACCTATAAGAAAAATATCACGTCAGTCTAAGAGGCTAGCGCTTTTTTTGACTTTTTGTGCAGGATATGTAGACGCTTATACTTTTATTGTGCGAGGGAATACTCTTGTAGCTGGACAAACTGGGAATGTCGTCTTTCTATCAGTGGGGATCATTCAACACAATGTTTCAGATGCTAGTGCCAAAGTAATGACCTTGCTAGCTTTTATGATGGGGGTCTTTTTACTAACGATTTATAAGGAAAAATTGAGAATTGTGAAAAAGCCCATTCTGTCATTGATTCCTTTGGCAATCTTATCAATCATTATTGGTTTTGTGCCGCAAACTGTAGATAATATCTATCTAGTGCCGCCCTTGGCTTTCTGTATGGGACTGGTGACCACTGCTTTTGGTGAGGTTTCGGGTATTGCCTACAATAATGCCTTTATGACAGGGAATATCAAACGGACCATGCTAGCTTTTGGAGATTATTTCCGAACCAAGCACACTCCTTTTTTACGTGAAGGGATTATCTTTGTAAGCTTGCTTAGTAGTTTTGTCCTTGGCGTTGTCTTTTCAGCCTATTTGACGATTTTCTATCATGAAAAGACCATTCTTGGTGTTCCCATTATGATGAGCATTTTTTACCTCAGCATGCTTTTTGCCAAGTGGCGGAAAAAAGTAAAAGAAAAAGCTTCATTTTAGGTGTTATTACTTGTAAGAAAATAAGAGATATGCTATACTTGAAGAGTTGACTATGCACGTTCCTGTGCAACCGCACGAACATCGTTGCTTGATTATTTAAGTTTAAGCGGTTCGTCCCACGATGCTAGGCGAGTCTTCACAAAAAAATCGGGGTAACCCATAAAAATCATAGGAGGTGCATAATGAGCACATACGCAATTATCAAAACTGGCGGAAAACAAGTTAAAGTTGAAGTTGGTCAAGCAGTTTACGTTGAAAAATTGAACGTTGAAGCTGGTCAAGAAGTTACTTTTAACGAAGTTGTTCTTGTTGGTGGTGAAAACACTGTTGTCGGAACTCCACTTGTTGCTGGAGCTACTGTAGTTGGAACTGTTGAAAAACAAGGAAAACAAAAGAAAGTTGTTACTTACAAGTACAAACCTAAAAAGGGTAGCCACCGTAAACAAGGTCACCGTCAACCATATACAAAAGTTGTCATCAACGCAATCAACGCTTAATTTTAAGGAGAACACATGATACAGGCAGTCTTTGAGAGAGCCGAAGATGGCGAGCTGAGGAGTGCGGAAATTACTGGACACGCCGAGAGTGGCGAATACGGCTTTGATGTCGTGTGTGCATCGGTTTCTACGCTTGCCATTAACTTTATCAATTCTATTGAAAAATTTGCAGGCTATGAACCAATCCTAGAATTAAACGAAGATGAAGGTGGTTATCTGATGGTTGAAATTCCAAAAGATCTTCCTTCACACCAGAGAGAAATGACCCAGTTATTCTTTGAATCATTTTTCTTAGGTATGGCAAACTTATCGGAGAACTCTTCTGAGTTCGTCCAAACCAGAGTTATCACAGAAAACTAACACGGAGGAAAACATTATGTTAAAAATGACTCTTAACAACTTGCAACTTTTCGCCCACAAAAAAGGTGGAGGTTCTACATCAAACGGACGTGATTCACAAGCAAAACGTCTTGGAGCTAAAGCAGCTGACGGACAAACTGTAACAGGTGGATCAATCCTTTACCGTCAACGTGGTACACACATCTACCCAGGTGTAAACGTTGGACGTGGTGGAGACGATACTTTGTTTGCTAAAGTTGAAGGCGTAGTACGCTTTGAACGTAAAGGACGCGATAAAAAACAAGTTTCTGTTTACCCAATCGCAAAATAAAAAGGTCCAGTGAACCTTTTTATCCCGAGCCTTGAAATGTAAAGGCGAGGAAGCTAGAAGTAGCGTTAAATAAGGCTTTCCGAGTTTTCGGAGAGCCTCTTTTTTTGTTTTGGTACCCATATTTTAAAAACCAATGTAAGAAGCGAATTTGTCAGCAACTTTGTCTTTTAGATACAATCATAAAATAGTGGAATGTGAACCTTTTACAGTAATATAGTTTATGATGGAATAAGATATTGTAAAAATTGCTAAGGTCTGATATTATAATTGTATCTCATAGAAAAGTAAGCAGAATGAAAGGATGTGAACTTGTGTGAAAAAGATGATCACAATAATAGTCTGTTTAATCTCTTTTCTTGTTCTATCTGCTTGTGTCAGTAAGAAAAAACTTATTCTTCCTGAACCTGAAACGATCTCTGTAATTTCTATTCAGAAAAAACTCTCTGAAAATGTTAAAACAATAACCAAGAGAGAAGAAATCTTAAAATTGATTGAGGAGATACAGAAACAGTCCAAATCTACAACTTTTGAGAGTTTCAATGATCAACCGACAAATGTTAAAGATTACATCATTATCAAATTCACTCATCAGAATGAAGAAAATGATAGTGTAGCCTATCTATATACTATAAAAGAAAAACAGTATATTGAACAACCTTATGTTGGGATTTGGGAGGTAAGTCCAGATATAGCTAATAGGATTGAAGAGACTTTTTCATAAATTTATAGTAAATCGAATTTGTATCATGTTTTAAACGGTAAATCAACAAGATTTGCTGTTTTTATTTGTTTGAAATAAAATGAGGACTTAAAAAAGATATCATTCTAATTCTTGTATTAGGATGTTAGAGAATTCATTTAGATTTGAAAGTTTCCTGACTTTTTTCCTTTTTGGAAAACTTCTAAAATATGGTATAATGAAAAGATAAAGAAGTTGGGGGTAGAAGATGAACATTCAACAATTACGCTATGTTGTGGCTATTGCCAATAGCGGTACTTTCCGTGAAGCTGCTGAAAAGATGTATGTTAGTCAACCGAGTCTGTCTATTTCTGTTCGTGATTTGGAAAAAGAGTTGGGCTTTAAGATTTTCCGTCGGACCAGCTCAGGGACTTTCTTGACTCGTCGTGGTATGGAATTCTATGAAAAAGCGCAAGAATTGGTTAAAGGATTTGATATTTTTCAAAATCAGTATGCCAATCCTGAGGAAGAAAAAGATGAATTTTCCATTGCTAGTCAGCACTATGATTTCTTGCCACCAACCATTACGGCCTTTTCAGAGCGCTATCCTGATTATAAGAACTTCCGTATTTTTGAATCAACTACTGTTCAAATATTAGACGAAGTAGCGCAAGGGCATAGTGAGGTTGGGATTATCTACCTCAACAATCAAAATAAAAAGGGTATCATGCAACGGGTTGAAAAGCTAGGCCTTGAGGTCATTGAATTGATTCCCTTCCATACCCATATTTATCTCCGTGAGGGGCATCCTTTGGCTCAGAAAGAGGAATTGGTTATGGAGGATTTAGCGGATCTACCAACGGTTCGTTTTACTCAAGAAAAAGACGAGTATCTTTATTACTCAGAGAATTTTGTCGATACCAGCGCTAGCTCGCAGATGTTCAATGTGACAGACCGTGCTACCTTGAATGGTATTTTGGAGCGGACAGACGCCTATGCGACAGGTTCTGGATTTTTAGATAGTGATAGTGTTAATGGCATTACTGTTATTCGTCTCAAGGATAATTTGGATAATCGCATGGTCTATGTTAAACGTGAGGAAGTGGAACTTAGTCAGGCTGGAACTCTTTTCGTAGAAGTCATGCAAGAATATTTTGATCAGAAGAGGAAATCATGAAAAAAAGAGGAATAGTGGCAGTCATTGTACTGCTTTTGATTGCGCTGGATCAGTTAGTAAAATCCTATATCGTCCAGCAGATTCCACTGGGTGAGGTTCGCTCTTGGATTCCCAATCTCGTTAGCTTGACCTACCTGCAAAATCGAGGGGCAGCCTTTTCTATCTTACAAGATCAGCAGTTGTTATTCGCTGTCATTACTCTGGTTGTCGTGGCAGGTGCCATTTGGTATTTGCACAAACACATGGAAGACTCAATCTGGATGGTGATTGGCTTAACCTTAATCATCGCTGGAGGTCTTGGAAACTTTATTGACAGAATCAGTCAGGGCTTTGTTGTGGATATGTTCCACTTGGACTTTATCAATTTTGCAATTTTCAATGTGGCAGATAGCTATCTGACGGTTGGAGTGATTATTTTATTGATTGCAATGTTAAAAGAGGAAATAAATGGAAATTAAAATTGAAACTGGTGGCCTGCGTTTGGATAAGGCTTTGTCAGATTTGACTGAATTATCACGTAGTCTCGCGAATGAACAAATTAAATCAGGCCAGGTATTGGTCAATGGCCAAGTCAAGAAAGCTAAATACACTGTCCAAGAGGGCGATGTCGTCACTTACCATGTGCCAGAACCAGAGGTTTTAGAGTATGTGGCTGAGAATCTTCCTTTAGAAATCGTCTACCAAGATGAGGATGTGGCCGTTGTTAACAAACCTCAAGGGATGGTGGTACATCCAAGTGCTGGTCATACTAGTGGAACCTTGGTCAATGCCCTCATGTATCATATTAAGGACTTGTCTGGTATCAATGGGGTTCTGCGTCCAGGAATTGTTCACCGTATTGACAAGGACACGTCAGGTCTTCTCATGATTGCTAAAAATGATGAGGCCCACTTAGCACTTGCCCAAGAACTCAAGGATAAAAAGTCTCTCCGCAAATATTGGGCGATTGTTCATGGAAATCTGCCCAATGATCGCGGTGTGATTGAAGCACCGATTGGCCGGAGTGAAAAAGACCGTAAGAAACAGGCTGTGACTGCTAAAGGAAAGCCTGCAGTGACCCGTTTCCACGTTTTGGAACGTTTTGGTGATTATAGCTTAGTGGAGTTGCAACTGGATACAGGACGTACCCACCAAATCCGTGTCCATATGGCTTATATTGGCCATCCAGTTGCTGGTGATGAAGTCTATGGACCACGCAAGACTCTGAAAGGATATGGACAATTTCTTCATGCCAAGACTTTAGGTTTTACTCATCCGAGAACAGGTGAGACCCTGGAATTTACAGCAGATATCCCAGATATTTTTAAGGAAACATTGGAGAGTTTGAGAAAGAATTAGACGTGATAAAAGGTTGAGATGACTTGTCTCGACCTTTTTCCTATCAACTCTTTTCTATTTCCTGTCATTCATGTTATAATGGATAAATATGAAGAATCGGAGTGAGACTATGAAATACAAACGGATTGTCTTTAAGGTGGGGACTTCTTCTTTGACAAATGAGGATGGAAGTTTATCACGTAGTAAGGTAAAGGCTATTACCCAGCAGTTGGCTATGTTGCACGAAGCTGGTCATGAGTTGATTTTGGTGTCGTCGGGAGCCATTGCGGCTGGTTTTGGAGCCTTAGGATTTAAAAAGCGCCCGACTAAGATTGCTGATAAACAGGCTTCAGCAGCGGTAGGACAAGGGCTTTTATTGGAAGAATACACGACCAATCTTCTCTTGCGCCAGATCGTTTCTGCACAAATCTTGCTGACCCAAGATGACTTTGTGGATAAGCGTCGTTATAAAAATGCCCATCAGGCTTTGTCAGTTCTACTTAGCCGTGGCGCGATTCCTATTATCAATGAGAATGACAGTGTCGTTATTGATGAGCTCAAGGTTGGGGACAATGATACTCTAAGTGCTCAGGTAGCAGCCATGGTTCAAGCAGACCTTTTAGTCCTCTTGACAGATGTGGACGGTCTCTATACTGGAAATCCTAATTCAGATTCAAGAGCCAAACGCTTGGAGAAAATTGAGACCATCAATCGTGAGATTATTGATATGGCTGGTGGTGCCGGTTCTTCAAATGGAACTGGGGGCATGCTGACAAAAATCAAAGCTGCAACTATTGCGACAGAATCAGGAGTTCCTGTTTATATCTGCTCATCCTTGAAGTCAGACGCTATGATTGAGGCGGCTGAGGAGACCAAGGATGGTTCCTACTTTGTTGCGCAAGAGAAGGGACTTCGTACCCAGAAACAATGGCTGGCCTTCTATGCTCAGAGCCAAGGTTCTATTTGGGTTGATAAAGGAGCTGCAGAAGCTCTCTCTCAACACGGAAAGAGTCTTCTCTTATCTGGTATTGTTGAAGCAGAAGGAGCCTTTTCTTACGGTGATATCGTGACAGTATTTGACAAGGAAAGTGGAAAATCACTTGGAAAAGGACGTGTGCAATTTGGAGCATCTGCTTTGGAGGATATGTTGCGTTCTCAAAAAGCCAAGGGTGTCTTGATTCACCGTGACGACTGGATTTCCATTACTCCTGAAATCCAACTACTCTTTACAGAATTTTAGAGGTAAATTATGGTAAGTACACAAGAACAATTTGAACAGGTACAGGCTGTTAAAAAATCGATCAATACAGCTAGTGAAGAGGTGAAAAACCAAGCCTTGCTAGCCATGGCTGATCACTTATCAGCAGCTACTGAAGAAATTTTAGCAGCCAATGCCCTTGATATGGAAGTGGTCAAAGGTAAAATCTCAGATGTGATGCTGGATCGTCTTTATTTGGATGCAGGTCGTATAGAAGCAATGGCAACTGGGATTCGTGAAGTGGTTGCTTTACCAGATCCAATCGGTGAAGTTTTAGAAACCAATCATCTTGAAAATGGTTTGGTTATCACCAAAAAACGTGTGGCTATGGGAGTAATCGGTATTATCTATGAAAGCCGTCCAAATGTGACGTCTGATGCGGCTGCCTTGGCTCTTAAAAGTGGAAATGCAGTTGTTCTTCGTAGTGGTAAGGATGCCTATCAAACAGCCCATGCCATTGTCACAGCCCTGAAGAAGGGTTTGGAGACCACGACCATTCATCCAGATGTGATTCAACTAGTGGAAGATACTAGCCGTGAAAGTAGTTATGCTATGATGAAGGCAAAGGGATATCTAGACCTTCTCATTCCTCGTGGAGGAGCTGGTTTGATCAATGCAGTGGTTGAGAATGCTATTGTACCAGTTATCGAGACAGGAACTGGGATTGTCCATGTCTATGTGGATAAGAACGCAGACGAAGACAAGGCTCTCTCTATCATCAACAATGCCAAAACCAGTCGTCCTTCTGTCTGCAATGCCATGGAGGTTCTACTTGTTCATGAAGACAAGGCAGCAATCTTCCTTCCTCGCTTGGAGCAAGTGCTGGTTGAGAATCGAAAAGAAGCTGGGTTGGAACCAATTCAATTCCGCTTGGATGAAAAAGCAAGTCAGTTTGTTTCAGGTCAAGCAGCTGAGGCCCAAGACTTTGACACCGAGTTTTTAGACTATGTCCTAGCGGTTAAGGTTGTGAGCAGTTTAGAAGAAGCGGTTGCGCATATTGAAGCCCACAGTACTCATCATTCGGATGCCATTGTGACGGAAAATGCTGAAGCAGCAGCTTACTTTACAGATCAAGTGGACTCTGCAGCGGTTTATGTCAATGCCTCAACTCGTTTCACCGATGGTGGCCAATTTGGTCTTGGTTGTGAAATGGGGATTTCTACTCAGAAATTGCACGCGCGTGGTCCCATGGGCTTGAAGGAGTTGACTAGCTACAAGTATGTGGTTACTGGTGACGGACAGATAAGGGAGTAAGAGATGAAGATTGGATTTATCGGCTTGGGGAATATGGGTGCTAGCTTGGCCAAAGCTGTCTTGCAGGCCAAGACGGGCGATGATCTTCTCCTTGCCAATCGTAGCCAAGCCAAGGTAGTTGCTTTCATTGCAGACTTTGGTGGTCAGGCTTCCAGCAACGAAGAAATCTTTGCAGAAGCAGATGTGATTTTTCTAGGTGTTAAGCCAGCTCAGTTCTCAGACTTGCTTTCTCAATACCAGACCATCCTTGAAAAAAGAGAAAGTCTTCTTTTGATTTCCATGGCAGCTGGATTGACCTTGGAAAAACTGGCTAGTCTTCTTCCAAGTCAGCACCGAATTATTCGTATGATGCCAAATACCCCTGCTTCTATCGGGCAAGGAGTGATTAGTTATGCCATATCAGCAAACTGTCGTGCTGAGGACAGTGAACTTTTTTGTCAGCTTTTAGCCAAGGCTGGTCTCTTGATTGAACTTGGGGAAAGCTTAATTGATGCAGCGACAGGTCTTGCAGGTTGTGGGCCGGCCTTTGTCTATCTTTTTATTGAGGCCTTGGCAGATGCAGGTGTTCAGACAGGATTGCCAAGAGAAACGGCATTGAAAATGGCAGCTCAAACAGTTGTCGGCGCTGGACAATTGGTCCTAGAAAGCCAAGAGCATCCTGGGGTCTTAAAAGATAAAGTTTGTAGCCCAGGTGGTTCGACTATCGCTGGCGTAGCAAGTCTAGAAGCGCATGCTTTCCGAGGAACAGTCATGGATGCAGTTGGTCAAGCCTACAAACGAACACAAGAATTAGGTAAATAAGAGGTAGTTTTATCTGCCTCTTTTATGGTGGTTGAAATGAGAAGAAAAAAGATTGTCACAAACCCCCATTTTTTTGATAGAATAGAAGTAGTAAAAAAGAAATGAGTTAGACATGTCAAAAGGATTTTTAGTCTCTCTTGAGGGACCAGAGGGAGCAGGAAAGACCAGTGTTTTAGAGGCTCTGCTACCAATTTTAGAGGAAAAAGGGGTAGAGGTGCTGACGACCCGTGAACCTGGCGGAGTCTTGATTGGGGAGAAGATTCGGGAAGTGATTTTGGACCCAAGTCATACTCAGATGGATCCTAAAACGGAACTCCTTCTCTATATCGCCAGTCGCAGACAGCACTTGGTGGAAAAAGTTCTCCCTGCCCTTGCAGCTGGCAAGTTGGTCATTATGGATCGCTTCATCGATAGTTCTCTTGCCTATCAGGGATTTGGTCGTGGCTTGGATATTGATGCCATTGATTGGCTCAATCACTTTGCGACAGATGGCCTTAAACCCGATTTGACCCTCTATTTTGACATCGAGGTGGAAGAAGGACTGGCTCGCATTGCTGCTAATAGTGACCGCGAGGTCAATCGTTTGGACTTGGAAGGGTTGGACTTGCATAAAAAAGTCCGTCAAGGTTACCTTTCTCTTCTGGACAAAGAAGGAAGTCGTATTGTCAAGGTTGATGCTAGTTTTCCTTTGGAGCAAGTTGTGGAAACTACCAAGGCAGTTTTGTTTGAGAGAATGGACTTGACTAAATGAAACAAGATCAACTAAAGGCTTGGCAACCAGCCCAGTTTGACCGTTTTGTCCGTATTCTAGAACAAGACCAGCTCAATCACGCCTATCTTTTTTCAGGATTCTTTGGAAGCTTGGAAATGGCGCAATTTTTGGCTAAGAGCCTCTTTTGTACAGATAAAGTAGGTGTTTTACCATGTGAGAAATGCCGGAATTGTAAACTGATTGAACAGGGAGAATTTCCCGATGTCACTTTGATTAAGCCAGTCAATCAGGTCATCAAGACAGAACGGATTAGAGAATTGGTGGGGCAGTTTTCTCAAGCAGGGATTGAAAGCCAGCAGCAGGTCTTTATTATCGATCAAGCTGAGAAAATGCACCCTAATGCAGCCAATTCTTTGCTCAAGGTCATCGAAGAACCCCAGAGTGAGGTTTACATTTTCTTCTTAACTAGCGATGAGGAAAAGATCTTACCGACAATCCGAAGTCGGACCCAGATTTTCCACTTTAAAAAGCAAGAAGAAAAACTCATCTTGCTCTTAGAACAAATGGGGCTGGTTAAGAAAAAAGCAACTCTCTTAGCCCAGTTTAGTCAATCACGAGCTGAAGCAGAAAAGTTGGCTAATCAGGCAGGCTTTTGGACCTTGGTCGATGAAAGTGAACGCCTGCTGACTTGGTTAGTGGCTAAGAAAAAAGAAAGTTATCTGCAGGTTGCTAAATTAGCCAACTTGGCAGATGATAAGGAAAAACAAGATCAGGTTTTACGGATTCTTGAAGTCCTCTGTGGGCAGGACCTCCTGCAAGCAAGAGTTAGAGTGATTCTACAAGATTTGCTAGAAGCTAGAAGAATGTGGCAAGCTAATGTCAGCTTTCAAAATGCCATAGAATATCTGGTCTTGAAAGAAATATAAACTCAAAAATGAATGATAAAGAAAGGAAAGAGCTGTTTTATGGACAAAAAAGAATTATTTGACGCGCTGGACGATTTTTCCCAACAGTTATTGGTAACCTTGGCCGATGTGGAAGCCATCAAGAAAAATCTCAAGAGCCTGGTAGAGGAAAATACAGCTCTTCGTTTGGAAAATAGTAAGTTGCGCGAACGCTTGGGTGAGGTGGAAGCAGATGCTCCTGTCAAGGCCAAGCATGTTCGTGAAAGTGTCCGTCGGATTTATAAAGACGGATTTCACGTATGTAATGATTTTTATGGACAACGTCGAGAGCAGGACGAGGAATGTATGTTCTGTGACGAGTTGTTATACAGGGAGTAGGCATGCAGATTCAAAAAAGTTTTAAGGGGCAGTCTCCCTATGGCAAGCTGTACCTAGTGGCAACGCCGATTGGCAATCTAGATGATATGACCTTTCGAGCAATCCAGACCTTGAAAGAAGTGGACTGGATTGCTGCTGAGGACACGCGCAATACTGGGCTTTTGCTCAAGCATTTTGATATTTCTACTAAGCAGATTAGTTTTCATGAGCACAATGCCAAGGAAAAAATTCCTGATTTGATTGGTTTCTTGAAAGCAGGACAAAGTATTGCTCAGGTATCCGATGCAGGTTTGCCAAGCATCTCAGACCCTGGTCATGATTTGGTTAAGGCAGCTATTGAGGAAGAAATTGCAGTTGTCACTGTTCCAGGTGCCTCTGCAGGAATTTCTGCCTTGATCGCTAGTGGTTTAGCGCCACAGCCACATATCTTTTACGGCTTTTTACCGAGAAAGTCAGGCCAGCAAAAGCAATTTTTCGACTCGAAAAAAGACTATCCTGAAACACAAATTTTCTATGAATCCCCTCATCGTGTAGCAGATACGTTGGAAAATATGCTAGCAGTTTATGGCGACCGCTCGGTGGTCTTGGTTAGAGAATTGACCAAAATCTATGAAGAATATCAAAGAGGTACAATTTCTGAATTGCTGGAAAGCATCGCTGAAACGCCACTTAAGGGAGAATGCCTTCTCATCGTTGAAGGTGCCAGTCAGGATGTAGAAGAAAAAGACGAGGAAGACTTATTTTCAGAAATCCAAGCCCGTATCCAGCAAGGCATGAAGAAAAATCAAGCCATTAAGGAAGTCGCTAAGATTTACCAGTGGAATAAAAGTCAGCTATACGCTGCCTACCACGACTGGGAAGAAAATCAAGAAAATGACTAAACAGGGAAGTTTGCCTTCTTCCCTTTTTTTGTTATACTAGTAGAAGAAAAAAATAGAAAGATTTGTGGGAGTGAAAAAGTCCGGGGGACTTTTTCAGCCTGAGCCAAGAAACTCGAAAGCGAAGTAAGTCCTGTGGACTTTTTCAGCCTGAGCCAAGAAATTCGAAAACTCTTAAGTTTGATTGGCTTTTTCAATGTGAACCTTGTCTTCACACTCCCAAAGAGGTATTAGTGTCGTGTCTCAATCTTATATCAATGTTATCGGTGCTGGTTTGGCAGGTTCTGAAGCAGCCTACCAAATTGCAGAACGTGGTATTCCAGTTAAACTTTATGAAATGCGTGGTGTCAAGTCAACACCTCAACACAAAACAGACAATTTTGCAGAGTTAGTTTGTTCTAATTCCCTTCGTGGAGATGCTCTGACAAATGCAGTTGGTCTTCTTAAGGAAGAAATGCGTCGCTTGGGTTCTGTTATTTTGGAATCTGCTGAAGCAACCCGTGTTCCTGCAGGTGGTGCTCTTGCGGTGGACCGTGATGGTTTCTCCCAAATGGTGACCGAAAAAGTTGCCAACCATCCCTTGATTGAAGTGGTTCGTGATGAAATTACAGAATTGCCGACAGATGTTATCACAGTTGTCGCTACTGGTCCGTTGACTAGCGATGCCCTGGCTGAAAAGATTCATGCCCTTAATGATGGCGATGGTTTCTATTTCTACGATGCGGCAGCGCCTATTATCGATGTCAACACCATTGATATGAGCAAGGTCTATCTCAAGTCTCGATACGATAAGGGAGAAGCGGCTTACCTTAACGCTCCTATGACCAAGCAAGAATTTATGGATTTCCATGAAGCCTTGGTTAATGCGGAAGAAGCACCGCTCAATTCTTTTGAAAAAGAAAAGTACTTTGAAGGCTGTATGCCTATCGAAGTCATGGCTAAACGAGGTATTAAAACCATGCTCTATGGCCCTATGAAGCCAGTTGGACTTGAGTATCCAGACGATTATACAGGCCCTCGTGATGGAGAATTCAAAACACCTTATGCGGTTGTGCAACTTCGTCAGGATAATGCGGCTGGTAGTCTCTACAATATTGTTGGTTTCCAAACCCACCTCAAATGGGGAGAACAAAAGCGTGTCTTCCAAATGATTCCAGGCCTTGAAAATGCGGAGTTTGTACGTTATGGTGTCATGCACCGCAATTCTTATATGGATTCACCAAATCTTCTTGAGCAAACCTATCGTTCCAAGAAACAGCCAAATCTCTTCTTTGCTGGTCAAATGACGGGTGTGGAAGGCTATGTAGAGTCAGCTGCGTCAGGATTAGTTGCGGGAATTAACGCGGCTCGTCTTTTCAAGGGAGAAAGTGAAGCAATCTTCCCAGAGACAACAGCGATTGGAAGTCTAGCTCATTACATCACCCATGCGGACAGCAAACATTTCCAACCAATGAATGTCAATTTTGGAATCATCAAGGAGTTGGAAGGCGAACGTATTCGTGATAAGAAGGCTCGTTATGAAAAAATTGCAGAGCGTGCCCTCAGCGCTTTAGAGGAATTTTTAACTGTCTAATTTTTTTGAAAGAATTGCTCATGATACTATAAAAATCTTAGAAATTGTGATAAAATAGGTAGGATAAAAGAAGGAGAGTGAAAATGGCGAATCCCAAGTATAAACGTATTTTAATTAAGTTATCAGGTGAAGCCCTTGCCGGTGAACGTGGCGTAGGGATTGATATCCAAACAGTTCAAACAATCGCAAAAGAGATTCAAGAAGTTCATAGCTTAGGTATCGAAATTGCCCTTGTTATCGGTGGAGGAAATCTCTGGCGTGGTGAACCTGCTGCAGAAGCAGGAATGGATCGCGTTCAGGCAGATTACACAGGAATGCTTGGGACTGTTATGAATGCTCTTGTGATGGCAGATTCATTGCAACAAGTTGGTGTTGATACGCGTGTTCAAACAGCCATTGCCATGCAACAAGTGGCAGAGCCTTATGTCCGTGGACGTGCCCTTCGCCACCTTGAAAAAGGCCGTATCGTCATCTTTGGTGCAGGAATTGGTTCACCTTACTTCTCAACAGATACAACAGCGGCCCTTCGTGCAGCAGAAATCGAAGCAGATGCTATCCTTATGGCCAAAAATGGCGTAGATGGTGTTTACAATGCCGATCCTAAGAAAGATAAGACAGCCGTTAAGTTTGAAGAATTGACCCACCGTGATGTTATTAACAAAGGTCTTCGTATCATGGACTCTACAGCTTCAACTCTGTCAATGGATAACGACATTGACTTGGTTGTCTTCAACATGAACCAACCAGGCAACATCAAGCGTGTTGTATTTGGTGAAAATATCGGAACAACAGTTTCAAATAATATCGAAGAAAAGGAATAAGAAAGATTATGGCTAACGCAATTATTGAAAAAGCTAAAGAAAGAATGACCCAATCTCATCACTCACTTGCTCGTGAATTTGGTGGTATTCGTGCCGGCCGTGCCAATGCAAGCTTGCTTGACCGTGTACATGTAGAATACTATGGAGTAGAAACTCCTCTGAACCAAATCGCTTCAATTACCATTCCAGAAGCGCGTGTTTTGTTGGTAACACCATTTGACAAGTCTTCATTGAAAGACATCGAACGTGCCTTAAACGCTTCTGATCTTGGTATCACACCAGCTAATGACGGTTCTGTGATTCGCTTGGTTATCCCAGCTCTTACAGAAGAAACTCGTCGTGACCTTGCTAAAGAAGTGAAGAAGGTTGGTGAGAATGCTAAAGTGGCTGTCCGCAATATCCGTCGTGATGCTATGGATGAAGCTAAGAAACAAGAAAAAGCAAAAGAAATCACTGAAGACGAATTGAAGACTCTTGAAAAAGATATTCAAAAAGTAACAGACGATGCTGTGAAACACATCGACGATATGACTGCCAATAAAGAAAAAGAACTTTTGGAAGTCTAAAAATAAACAGAAAAACTCAGTTGGCATTGCTGGCTGAGTTTTATTCGAAAGAAGGAAATATGAATACAAATCTAGCAAGTTTTATCGTTGGACTCATCATCGATGAAAATGACCGGTTTTACTTTGTGCAAAAGGATGGTCAAACCTATGCACTTGCCAAGGAAGAAGGTCAGCATACAGTAGGGGATACGGTTAAAGGTTTTGCCTACGCGGATATGAAGCAAAAACTCCGCTTGACCACTCTAGAAGTGACTGCCACTCAAGACCAATTTGGTTGGGGCCGTGTCACAGAGGTTCGTAAGGACTTGGGTGTCTTTGTGGATACAGGCCTTCCTGACAAGGAAGTCGTTGTGTCACTCGATATTCTCCCGGAACTCAAGGAACTCTGGCCTAAGAAGGGTGACCAACTCTACATCCGTCTTGAAGTGGACAAGAAAGACCGTATATGGGGACTTTTGGCTTATCAAGAAGACTTCCAACGTCTAGCTCGTCCTGCATATAACAACATGCAGAACCAAAACTGGCCAGCCATTGTTTACCGCCTCAAGCTGTCAGGAACTTTTGTTTACCTACCAGAAAATAATATGCTTGGTTTTATTCACCCAAGTGAGCGTTATGCAGAACCACGTTTGGGGCAAGTCTTAGATGCGCGTGTCATTGGTTTCCGTGAAGTGGACCGTACCTTGAACCTCTCTCTCAAACCACGTTCCTTTGAAATGTTGGAAAACGATGCTCAGATGATTTTGACCTACTTGGAAAGCAATGGCGGTTTCATGACCTTAAATGATAAGTCATCTCCTGATGACATCAAGGCAACCTTTGGCATTTCTAAAGGTCAGTTCAAGAAAGCACTCGGTGGCTTGATGAANGCTGGTAAAATCAAGCAAGACCAGTTTGGTACTGAGTTGATCTAGGTCTTATAGACATGATAAAGAAATTTGAAGAAATGAGTTTAGAGGAACTCTGGCAACTTTTTCCTATTTTTCTAGTAGAGCACAAGTCAGAGTGGAAAGACTGGTATGAATTGGAGAAAACAAGTCTGAAAAAATATTGGGTGCAAATGTTATTAAAAGAATAGAACATATCGGTAGCACTGCTATCCCTAATATTTGGGCCAAAAATATTGTTGATATTCTGTTAGAAGTAGGTAGAATAGAGGATTTAGCAAGAGTTAGGGATTTATTGGTGAAGAATGGGTGGCTAGTGATGTCGGAGAGTCCTAACAGGATTTCGCTAAATAAAGGATATACAGAGCAGGGATTTGCTGAGAAAGTTTTTCATTTACATTTGCGAATGAAGGGAGATCATAACGAGATTTATTTTAGAGATTATCTCTGCCAGCATCCAGATATCGCCCAAGCATATCAGGAATTAAAACTCAGTTTGTGGAAACAATTTGAACACAATCGAGACGCCTATACAGATGCGAAAACGAATTTTATAAACCACTATGTGTCAGAGGCTAAGTCCAGTAATTTTTAAAAATCAGAAAAGTTTCATCAAAAAAAGTCTTGATAGGAGAAAGAATTGAGAAAATCATTTTACACTTGGCTCATGACCGAGCGCAATCCTAAAAGTAACAGCCCTAAAGCCATTTTGGCAGATCTCGCTTTTGAAGAGTCAGCCTTTCCAAAACACACAGATGATTTTGATGAGGTGAGTCGCTTTTTAGAAGAACATGCCAGTTTCTCTTTTAACCTAGGAGACTTTGACGCCATCTGGCAAGAATACTTAGAACACTAGCATGATTCATTGGGTTTGGGCTAGTAATTTCTCCACCCCTTTGCTATAATAAAAAGAAATAAAAGGATTAGAGAGGTTCTTTATTTGAAGGAACATTCAATAGACATTCAACTGAGTCATCCAGATGACCTGTTTCATCTTTTTGGTTCCAATGAACGCCATCTTCGTTTGATGGAAGAAGAGCTTGATGTTGTGATTCATGCCCGTACGGAGATTGTGCAGGTTTTGGGAGAAGAAGCTGCATGTGAGGAAGCCCGTCAGGTTATCCAAGCCTTGATGGTTTTGGTGAATCGTGGGATGACCGTTGGCACGCCAGATGTGGTAACTGCGATTAGCATGGTCAAAAACGATGAAATCGACAAGTTTGTCGCCCTTTACGAAGAAGAAATCATCAAAGACAATACTGGGAAACCGATACGTGTCAAAACCTTAGGTCAAAAACTTTATGTGGATAGTGTCAAACAGCATGATGTGACCTTTGGAATTGGGCCAGCAGGTACAGGGAAGACCTTCCTTGCAGTGACCTTGGCTGTGACAGCTCTTAAACGTGGTCAGGTTAAGCGGATTATCCTAACACGCCCGGCAGTGGAAGCTGGCGAGAGTCTAGGTTTTCTTCCGGGTGATCTTAAAGAGAAGGTAGATCCTTACCTTCGACCTGTTTATGATGCCTTGTATCAGATTCTAGGCAAAGACCAGACGACTCGTCTCATGGAGCGTGAAATTATCGAGATTGCACCCCTTGCCTATATGCGTGGACGGACCTTGGAGGATGCTTTTGTCATTCTCGATGAGGCGCAAAACACGACCATCATGCAGATGAAGATGTTCTTAACTCGTTTAGGCTTTAATTCTAAGATGATTGTCAATGGAGATATCAGTCAGATTGACTTACCACGTAATGTCAAGTCAGGTTTGATTGATGCCCAAGAGAAACTCAAGAACATCCATCAGATTGACTTTGTTCATTTTTCAGCCAAGGATGTGGTTCGCCATCCCGTTGTCGCTCAGA
Source organism: Streptococcus mitis (assembly GCF_003942965.1). Lineage (GTDB taxonomy): Bacteria > Bacillota > Bacilli > Lactobacillales > Streptococcaceae > Streptococcus > Streptococcus mitis_BH. The sequence goes on from NZ_RJOG01000010.1 coordinate 65,252, forward strand.
TTATCCGAGCTTATGAACCAGCTCCAGTTAAAAATGAAGAGCGTGAAGAAGTCCAAGAAGAAACAGAATAGAAAAAAAGAGCAGTTCAGGTGGAATTGCTCTTTCTTTTATCTGATAATTAGATTTTTTATACTAGTTCATCAATTGGAATATGTCTTTTATCGAGTCCTTGGGCTACTGGAAGACTGGTTAAGTAACCTTGATAAGTGGTCACACCTTGACGCAAGCCCTCATCTTCAGATATTGCTCGTACAAAACCTTTACCAGCCAAAGCTTCGATATAAGGAAGAGTGACATTGGTTAGGGCGATGGTTGAAGTACGGGCTACAGCACCGGGGATGTTAGCAACGGCATAGTGGAGAACGCCGTGTTTTTTATAGACGGGTTCATCGTGCGTTGTCACACGGTCAGCTGTCTCTATAACGCCCCCTTGGTCAACAGCAACGTCAACGATGACTGATCCTGGACGCATTTGCTTGACCATCTCATCTGTCACCAATTTTGGTGCTTTGGCACCTGGGATGAGAACCGCCCCAATAACAACATCCGCATCTCTCACACTGGCTTCGATGTTAAATGAATTGGACATGAGAGTTTGAATTTGGTGACCAAAGACCTCCTCTAAAACGGAGAGACGTTTAGCACTGATATCAAGGATGGTTACTTGAGCACCAAGACCAAGCGCAATTCGAGCAGCATGGGTCCCTACGACACCGCCACCGATGATGGTTACTTTCCCTTTAGGTACACCCGGCACACCACCCAGTAAGACACCAGAACCTCCTGCTTGCTTAGTTAGGAAATGAGCACCGATTTGGACTGCCATACGGCCTGCAACCTCACTCATAGGTACGAGGAGTGGTAATTGTCCTTGATTATCACGAACAGTTTCATAGGCAATCCCAGTTGTTTTAGCGGCTAGCATAGCATCTGCTAATTCAGGAGCAGCGGCCATGTGCAAGTAGGTAAAGAGAAGTAGGTCGTCACGCAAGTACTCATATTCAGAAGCTAATGGTTCTTTTACTTTCACGACTAACTCTGCAGCCCAAGCTTCACCAGCAGTAGCGACAATCTCAGCTCCATGCTTTTGATAGTCATCATCAGTAAAGCCAGAACCGAGACCAGCATTTGTTTCGATTAGGACGCGATGACCACGACCAACTAAGCTGTGGACACCAGCAGGTGTGAGGGCGACACGGTTTTCATTATTCTTAATTTCTTTTGGAATTCCGATTAACATAGAGAAAAACTCCCTTTCTATTGACGGGTTATAAATGATTTATCACAATTATCTATAAAATAAGGTGATGATTTTATTCTATATGAAAACGCTTTAAAAAGCAAGAAAAATTTGTTATCACTTCTTTTTTATGCTAGACTGGTAGAAAATATTTTTAAATGGAGGAGAAGTATGGAATCAATTTTTGTAAAGCTTGCCCAGTATCCGTATATAGAAACGGAGCATTTATTGCTTAGACCTGTAACTTTGGATGATGCAGAAGCTATGTTTGAGTGTGCATCAGATAAGAAAAAAGGAGATTCTCTTGGACGAAAAGCAAATTATAAAGTTAAAGGACGTTGAATTTGTAGGAATTGGTACTTTTGAAGGGGAAATAGTTTTTTTTGATAAGAAAACAGGCAGGATGTTCTTAGGTCATTCTAAAACAAAGTTTAAAGTGTCTCCTGTTGCTTTCTCAGCAGGAGCAACACTTATACTTTATGTGATTGTAAGAGAAATAAGTAAAATTCAGGTATTCAGTGGTTTTTGGCCCTTGATTTTTGGTTTTTTTCTAATGATCATTGTCTCAAAACTCCTCTACAGACCTGCTTTGAATGAAGAATTAATTATTAGTCCTTTTGTACTTTCAAACGTTGATATGATAACTTTTCTTAAAAACGAGAAGAAAAATATAGTGAAGAGTCATCTCATCATACTACTGGGATTTCTTTTTCCAGTGCTTTTTTCTATAGTTTATTTATTGACTTCTAATTTTTTATTTTTGTTTTTAGCCATTTTATTTTTTATGTTTCCTCTATTGTTATTAAACACGAAACCAATACAGAGATTTAAAGTAGTTCATATGTTAGACAAAAAATATTCCACTAAGGAAAATGATATATGAAAAAATATTTAAAAAATATGGTTCCGATAGGAACAATTGATAAAAATCCAGTTTATTTTGATAAAAAAGATTCTAGTTTATACATAGTAAGAAAAAAGACTTCTTTTTTGGAAACTGCTGGCAGTAGCATGATCATGATTATTTATGGCATAATTGGAAAAGTCAATTCCAAATACTATTCAACCATTCTGGGAAGATATCAATTTCTAATGATTGGCATCCTGATTTCCTTTATAATAGCCTTTGTTGTTTGTTATGCGACCTTCCATCGTGAGAGAGAAGTGGAAAAACTTCAATTAGAGGAAAAAGCAATGAGGGACTTTGTGTTAAGAGAACGAAAAAATATCTTGTTTACTTATTTATCTCTTATCATATTACCACTAATTATAATATTCTTTGCATACCTCTTTATCACATATAGCAACATTTCATGGGGAGTTGTTTCAGTTTTATTTATGACTATATATTTT
>NZ_RJOG01000011.1:0-59351 GCF_003942965.1 Streptococcus mitis
TACAGAAAACGTTTCCTTAATTCTAAAGTTTATGTTATAATTATCACAAATAAAAGTTTAGGAGTTTATTATGGTTTCTTCAGAATTTATCTCAAAGATTGAATTTGCTTGCAAGAAGAAAGAAAGTCTTTATAGTCAAAGCAAATTTAAGTATGCGATTCGTTCGATGTTTGCAGGTGCATTTTTAACCTTCAGTACTGCTGCAGGTGCAGTTGGAGCTGACTTGATTAATAAAATTGCACCAGGTAGTGGACGCTTCCTCTTCCCATTTGTCTTTGCTTGGGGATTGGCCTACATTGTTTTCTTGAATGCCGAGTTGGTAACATCAAACATGATGTTCTTGACTGCTGGTAGTTTCTTGAAAAAAATCTCTTGGAGAAAAACAGCTGAAATTTTACTTTACTGTACCTTGTTCAACCTTATTGGGGCCTTGATAGCAGGTTGGGGCTTTGCTCATTCGGCAGCCTATGCACATCTGACTCACGATAGTTTCATCTCAGGGGTTGTTGAGATGAAGTTAGGCCGCTCAAATGAATTAATCTTGCTTGAGGCGATTTTGGCAAATATTTTCGTAAATATTGCGATTCTTTCATTTGTTTTGGTAAAAGATGGTGGTGCCAAACTTTGGCTCGTTTTATCAGCAATTTATATGTTTGTATTCTTAACAAACGAGCACATCGCTGCGAACTTTGCTTCTTTCGCGATTGTAAAATTCAGTGTTGCTGCTGATTCAATTGCTAACTTTGGTGTTGGAAATATGCTTCGTCACTGGGGTGTAACCTTCATTGGGAACTTCATTGGTGGTGGTCTCTTGATGGGTCTTCCATATGCCTTCCTCAATAAAAATGAAGATACTTATGTAGATTAAGAAAATGAGCACGATTGAGTCGTGCTTTTTTCGTTTTTGAAATGGAGTAATAGCTATTTCTTATATCAAAATATAGAAAACTGATATTTGTAAACTATAACTTAAGGTGCTACAATATCCTTAATCAAACTATTTGGAGGTCGTTTTATGACTCGTGATTTTAAATTTGAAACTTTGCAACTACATGCTGGTCAAGTAGTTGATCCAGCAACTAAGTCTCGTGCAGTGCCGATTTATCAAACAACATCCTTTGTTTTTGATGACACGCAGGAAGGTGCCGATTTGTTTGCCTTGAGAAAACCAGGGAACATTTATACTCGTATCACCAACCCTACAACAGCTGCCTTTGAAGAAAGAATTGCTGCCCTTGAAGGTGGTGTTGGAGCTCTTGCAACCGCATCAGGTATGGCCGCAGTGACTTATACGATTTTGGCTCTTGCTCATGCAGGTGATCATGTAGTAGCGGCATCAACTATTTACGGTGGGACTTTCAATCTCTTGAAAGAAACCCTTCCTCGTTATGGTATCACAACAACCTTTGTCGATGTGGATAATTTGGAGGAAGTAGAAGCAGCGATCAATGACAATACCAAGCTTGTCTTGATTGAAACCTTAGGGAATCCCTTGATAAACATTCCTGACTTGGAAAAATTGGCAGAGATTGCTCATAAGCATCAGATTCCACTTGTTTCTGACAATACCTTTGCCACACCTTACTTGATTAACGTCTTTTCTCACGGTGTTGATATTGCCATTCACTCTGCGACTAAATTTATCGGGGGTCATGGTACGACTATTGGTGGAGTGATTGTCGATAGCGGGCGTTTTGACTGGGCGGCTTCAGGAAAATTCTCTCAATTTGTTGAGGAAGACCCAAGCTACCACAATTTGAGCTATACTCGTGATGTGGGGGCAGCAGCCTTTATTATCGCTGTCCGTGTTCAATTGCTTCGTGATACAGGTGCAGCCTTGTCGCCATTTAATGCCTTCCTCTTGCTTCAAGGACTGGAAACCCTTTCTCTTCGTGTGGAACGCCATGTGCAAAATGCTGAGAAAATTGTTGATTTTCTTGTAAACCATCCTAAGGTAGAAAAGGTAAATTATCCAAAATTGGCAGACAGTCCTTATCATGCCTTGGCTGAGAAATACTTGCCAAAAGGTGTGGGCTCAATCTTTACCTTCCATGTCAAAGGTGGGGAGGCAGAAGCACGCAAGGTAATTGATAATTTGGAAATCTTCTCTGATCTTGCAAACGTAGCAGATGCTAAATCGCTTGTTGTCCATCCAGCTACAACCACTCACGGTCAATTGTCAGAAAAAGACTTAGAGGCAGCAGGTGTCACACCAAACCAAATCCGTTTGTCTATCGGACTTGAAAATGTAGATGATTTGATTGAAGATTTGCGCTTGGCCTTGGAAAAAATTTAAAGGAAAAGAAGATAAACAGTGGGTTTCGACTCGCTGTTTTTGATTTTCCCTTAGGCATGATATAATGGTTACAGAAGTCTAGAAAGAGGAACGATATGAACGAAATCAAATGCCCCAACTGTGGGGAAGTCTTTACAGTAAATGAAAGTCAGTATGCCGAACTTTTGTCCCAAGTGAGAACAGCAGAGTTTGATAAGGAATTGCACGATCGGATGAAGCAGGAACTGGCCTTGGCTGAGCAAAAGGTCATGAATGAACAACAGTCTAAACTAGCTCAAAAAGACCAAGAAATTGCTCAATTGCAGAGTCAAATCCAAAACTTTGATACAGAAAAAGAATTGGCCAAGAAAGAGGTTGAACAGATAAGCCATCAGGCCTTATTGGCTAAGGACAAGGAAGTACAGGCCTTGGAAAACCAATTGGCGACCTTGCGTTTAGAGCATGAAAATCAACTGCAAAAGACCCTTTCTGACCTAGAAAAAGAACGAGACCAGGTCAAAAATCAGCTCCTACTGCAAGAAAAGGAAAACGAGCTTTCTCTTGCTTCTGTTAAGCAAAACTACGAAGCCCAGCTCAAGGCAGCAAGTGAACAAGTCGAATTTTACAAGAATTTCAAGGCTCAACAATCTACAAAAGCGATTGGGGAAAGCCTAGAACAGTATGCGGAAAGTGAGTTTAACAAGGTCCGTAGTTTCGCCTTTCCAAATGCTTATTTTGAGAAGGATAACAAGATCTCTGCGCGTGGGTCTAAGGGGGACTTTATCTTCCGTGAGTGTGATGAAAATGGAGTGGAAATCATTTCTATCATGTTTGAGATGAAAAACGAAGCGGATGGGACTGAGAAGAAGCACAAGAATGCGGATTTTTACAAGGAATTGGACAAGGATCGTCGTGAAAAGAACTGTGAATATGCGGTTTTGGTTACTATGTTAGAGGCAGATAATGACTACTTTAATACAGGGATTGTTGATGTCAGCCACGAGTATGAAAAGATGTATGTGGTTCGTCCTCAATTCTTTATCCAGTTGATTGGTCTCTTGCGAAATGCTGCGCTTAATTCTTTGAAATACAAGCAAGAGTTGGCTTTAGTTCGGGAGCAAAATATCGATATTACACATTTTGAGGAAGATTTGGACGCCTTTAAACAGGCCTTTGCTAAGAACTATAATTCAGCTTCGACCAACTTTGGTAAAGCAATCGATGAAATTGACAAGGCCATCAAACGCATGGAAGAGGTCAAAAAATTCCTAACCACATCTGAAAACCAACTTCGTCTTGCAAACAACAAACTGGAAGATGTCTCCGTCAAAAAATTGACCCGAAAAAATCCAACTATGAAAGCGAAATTTGAAGCATTGAAGGGGGAGTGAGAAAGCAAAAATGAACGGTATTATCAACTTAAAAAAAGAAGCGGGGATGACCTCGCATGATGCGGTTTTTAAACTGCGTAAGATTTTGGGAACCAAGAAGATTGGTCATGGTGGGACCTTGGATCCGGATGTGGTGGGTGTTTTGCCCATTGCAGTTGGCAAGGCGACACGCATGGTCGAGTTTATGCAGGACGAGGGCAAGGTCTATGAGGGGGAAATCACTCTGGGCTATTCAACGACGACAGAGGATGTTAGTGGGGAAGTGGTCGCTGATACACCCGTTCTGTCGCCCCTGGATGAAAAGCTTATCGATGAAGCGATTGCTAGCTTGACTGGGCCTATTACTCAGATTCCGCCTATGTATTCAGCTGTTAAGGTTAATGGTCGCAAACTCTATGAGTATGCGCGTGCAGGTCAAGAAGTAGAGCGTCCAGAACGACAGGTGACTATTTATCAATTTGAGCGGACAAGTCCGATTTCTTATGAGGGTTATCTTGCACGCTTTACTTTTCGTGTGAAATGTAGCAAGGGAACCTATATTCGTACCCTATCGGTTGATTTGGGAGAGAAGCTTGGTTATGCGGCCCATATGTCTCATCTGACTCGAACTAGTGCAGCTGGTTTACAGCTAGAAGATGCTCTTACCTTGGAAGAAATTGCTGAAAAAGTAGAGGCTGGTCAACTGGACTTTCTCCATCCTTTAGAGATTGGGACAGGCGACCTTGTCAAAGTTTTCCTAACTCAAGAAGAGGCTACAGAAGTACGCTTTGGTCGTTTTATAGAGCTCGAACAAACAGAACAAGAATTAGCTGCCTTTGAAGATGATAAATTGCTAGCCATTCTAGAAAAACGGGACAATCTCTACAAGCCAAGGAAGGTTTTTAGCTAGTCTAACTGGAGTGTGGGGATGGAATTGTTTCCACTAGACCATCCAAATCAGACTATAAATTTTGCAAAAAATGTGATAGAATAGACCACGGATAAAAAAACGGAGGATAGCATGCAAAATAGACCAATCATTATCGGAGTGACAGGTGGTTCTGGTGGAGGTAAGACCAGTGTTTCAAGAGCCATTTTATCGCATTTCCCTGATGAAAAGATTTCCATGATTGAGCATGATTCATACTACAAGGATCAGTCTCATTTGACCTTTGAAGAGCGTGTCAAAACTAACTACGACCATCCTTTTGCCTTTGATACAGACTTGATGATTGAGCAGATTAAGGAATTGTTGGCAGGGCGTCCGGTGGACATCCCGACTTATGACTATACAGAGCATACACGCAGTAGCAAGACCTATCGTCAGGAGCCTCAAGATGTCTTTATCGTTGAGGGGATTTTGGTCTTGGAGGACAAGCGCCTGCGCGATTTGATGGATATCAAGATTTTTGTGGATACAGACGATGATGTGCGCATTATTCGTCGGATCAAGCGTGATATGGAAGAGCGTGGCCGTAGCCTTGATAGCGTTATTGACCAGTATTTAGGTGTGGTCAAGCCCATGTACCATCAGTTTATCGAGCCAACCAAGCGTTATGCCGATATCGTCATTCCTGAGGGAGTCAGCAATACAGTGGCTATCGACCTGTTGACGACCAAGATTGAAAAGATTTTGGAAGAAGCTCGAAATAGCAAATAATCAGATGTGGAGGCTTTGCCTCCTTTTTCTATTTTTCCCTCATAATGGTACATAAATGGAGATTTTTAGGCATATTTTTGGTATAATAATACCCATGAAAGAGCAAGAAAATGAATAGTAGGTGGAGATGGAAAAGTATTTATCGGTAACAACTTTGACCAAGTATCTGAAAATGAAATTCGATAAAGACCCTTACTTGGAACGGGTCTATTTAACTGGTCAAGTTTCCAACTTTCGTAAACGACCTACTCACCAATATTTCTCCCTAAAAGATGATCATGCAGTTATTCAAGCGACCATCTGGTCTGGGATTTATCAGAAATTAGGCTTTGACCTGGAAGAAGGAATGAAGATCAATGTAATTGGTCGCGTGCAGGTTTATGAGCCGAGTGGTAGCTACTCCATCATCATTGAAAAGGCAGAGCCTGATGGAGTTGGTGCGCTTGCGATTCAGTTTGAACAACTCAAGAAAAAATTGACAGAAGAAGGTCTGTTTCAAGAACGCTTCAAGCAACCTCTTCCTCAATTTTCTAAGAGAATTGGTGTAGTAACCAGTCGCAGTGGAGCTGTGATTAGAGATATTATCACGACCGTCAGCAGGCGATTCCCAGGTGTGGACATTCTTCTCTATCCGACCAAGGTTCAAGGTGAAGGGGCTGCGGAGGAAATTGCTCGAAATATTTCGCGTGCTAATGAACGTGACGATTTGGACTTGCTCATTATTGGTCGTGGTGGTGGTTCCATCGAGGATCTCTGGGCCTTTAACGAAGAAATTGTGGTACGAGCTATTTTTGAATCTCGTTTGCCAATCATTTCTAGTGTGGGGCATGAGACGGATGTGACCTTGGCAGATTTTGTGGCAGATAAACGTGCTGCAACACCAACAGCTGCAGCTGAACTGGCAACACCTGTGACCAAGTTGGATCTATTAGCTCATTTGCAAAATCAGGAGAAACGGATGGCAACAGCAGTCCGAAATGTCCTATCTAAGAAACAAGAATCTTTGAAAAAATGCAGTCAGTCTGTCATCTTTAGACAGCCAGAGCGTTTGTATGATGGCTATATGCAACGCTTGGACCAACTGCAACTGCGTTTAAAACAAAGTTTGCGAACACGGATTTCTGATAACAAACAGCTAATACAAGCAAGGACCCATCAACTAATCCAATTATCACCTGTTACCAAAATCCAACGTTATCAAGACCGTCTAGGCCAGTTGGACAAGCTCTTACGTAGCCAAATGGCGCTGGTTTATGATGTCAAGGTTGCTGAGGTCAAACGACTTTCGGAAGCCTTGCTCATGTTGGATACCAGTCGAATCGTGGCGCGTGGTTATGCTATTGTCAAAAAAGAAGAGTCCGTTGTAGATTCGGTTGAGAGTTTGAAGAAAAAGGACCAAGTGACGCTTTTGATGCGAGATGGTCGAGTAGAATTAGAGGTTAAAGATGTCAAAACAAAAGAAATTTGAGGAAAATCTAGCAGAACTGGAGACCATTGTCCAAAGTTTGGAAAATGGTGAAATTGCTCTGGAAGATGCTATTGCTGCCTTTCAAAAGGGTATGGTCTTGTCAAAAGAACTCCAAGCGACGCTGGACAAGGCTGAAAAGACCTTGGTCAAGGTTATGCAAGAAGACGGAACAGAAAGTGATTTTGAATGAATAAGCAAGAAAAATTAGCTCTTGTTGAGTCGGCTTTGGAAGACTTTTATGGAGACCAGCAGTTTGCCTCTAGTTTGCGAGAGTCTGTTCTCTATTCCATTCATGCTGGTGGCAAGCGTATTCGGCCTTTTCTCTTGTTAGAAGTTTTGGAAGCCTTGCATATTGCCATCAAACCTGCTCATGCGCAGGTGGCTGCGGCCTTGGAAATGATTCATACAGGGAGCTTGATTCATGATGATCTTCCAGCTATGGATGATGATGATTACCGTCGGGGACGTTTGACCAATCATAAGAAATTTGGTGAGGCTATGGCAATTTTGGCTGGAGATGCTTTATTCCTAGATCCTTATGCTTTGATAGCGCAGGCAGATTTGCCAAGTCAGATCAAGGTGGACTTGATTGCCAACTTATCTCTTGCTTCAGGTAGTCTGGGTATGGTGGCAGGGCAGGTTTTGGACATGGAGGGTGAACACCAAATTCTGACTTTGGAAGAACTCCAGACCATTCATGCCAATAAGACTGGAAGACTACTAGCTTATCCCTTCCAAGCGGCTGCTACCATAGCCGAATTGGCACCTGAAATTCAGGCAAAACTGAAAACTGTTGGGGAATTGATTGGACTTGCTTTTCAAGTTCGAGATGATGTGTTAGATGTGACAGCTAGTTTTGAAGAAATTGGCAAGACACCACAAAAGGATTTACAGGCTGAAAAATCAACCTACCCTGCTTTGTTGGGCTTGGAAGAAGCTATTGCCTTTTGTAACCAAACTCTGGATCAAGCTAATGCCAAATTAGAAGAAATTGCCCAGCAGGTTCCCTTTGAAATAGAATCGATTGTAAAAGTAGTAGAAAGTTTGAGAATCAATGGCTAAGGAAAGAGTGGATGTACTAGCTTATAAACAGGGTTTGTTTGAGACACGAGAGCAGGCCAAGCGTGGTGTAATGGCTGGCCTAGTCGTAGCAGTCCTTAATGGAGAACGGTTTGACAAGCCAGGAGAGAAAATCCCAGATGACACCGAGCTAAAACTCAAGGGGGAGAAACTCAAGTATGTCAGCCGTGGTGGCTTGAAACTGGAAAAGGCCTTGCAGGTCTTTGATTTGTCAGTAGAAGGGGCAACAACGATTGATATCGGGGCCTCTACTGGAGGTTTTACCGATGTTATGCTACAGAATGGTGCTGAGTTGGTCTTTGCAGTCGATGTTGGTACCAACCAGTTGGCTTGGAAATTACGCCAAGACCCACGGGTGGTTAGCATGGAGCAGTTCAATTTCCGCTATGCTGAAAAGACTGATTTCGAGCAGGAACCGATCTTTGCCAGTATTGACGTGAGTTTTATTTCCCTCAGTCTGATTCTTCCGGCCTTGCATCGTGTCTTGGCTGAACAAGGTCAGGTCGTGGCTTTGGTTAAGCCCCAGTTTGAGGCAGGACGTGAGCAGATTGGGAAAAATGGTATTATTCGAGATGCCAAGGTTCACCAAAATGTCCTTGAATCTGTCACAACCATGGCAGTAGAGGAAGGCTTTTCAGTCCTTGGTTTGGACTTTTCTCCCATCCAAGGTGGACATGGAAATATTGAGTTTTTAGCGTATTTGAAAAAAGAAGAGTCAGCAAGCAATCAGGTTCTTGCTGATATTGAAGAAGTAGTAGAGAGGGCGCATAGTCAATTTAAAAATGAATAAAAAAGAGAGACTTGAAAAAATTAGACGATTTGTGACAGATTATCAAATCGGTACACAAGAAGAAATCGTAGAACATTTGAAAGATGCAGGAATTACTGCCACTCAGGCAACGGTATCCCGAGATATCAAAGAATTAGGTATTGTCAAAATTCCTTTGAGAGATAATACCTATGTCTATGAATTGCCAAAATCAATCGTGAAAAGTTTGCAACTGGCTGAAGACAATATCGAATCGGCTCAATTGATGGATAAGATGATCAATCTCCAAGTTATCCCAGGAAATACAGCCTTTGTAAAAGCTCAGTTAACCGAGACGTTTGCGGATAAGATTTTTAGCTGTTTAGCTGATGATAGCTCGATTTTAGTCATTGCCAGAAGTGAAAATCTAGCTGAGGAAATCTTTGAACAAGTAAAAAATTGGTAGGTCTATATGTTACTTGAAATTTCGATAAAAAACTTTGCCATTATTGAGGCTATTTCCCTCAATTTTGAAAAGGGAATGACTGTCTTGACTGGTGAAACGGGTGCAGGGAAGTCGATTATCATTGATGCTATGAATATGATGTTGGGAGCTCGTGCTACGACAGATGTTATTCGTCATGGTGCGCCAAAGGCAGAGATTGAGGGGCTTTTCTCAGTTGAGAATAGTCGCCTTTTACAGGAAATTTTTGATGAGCAAGGTTTGGAATTGGGGGATGAAATTATCATCCGTCGGGAAATCTTGCAAAATGGTCGGAGTATCAGCCGTGTGAATGGCCAGATGGTCAATCTGTCTGTTTTGCGTGCTATTGGGCAACATCTGGTGGATATACATGGTCAGCATGACCAAGAAGAGTTAATGCGTCCACAACTGCATATCCAGATGTTGGATGAATTCGGTGATGCAGATTTTTGGGACTTAAAAGAAACCTATCAAATGAGTTTTGATGCCTACCGTAAAATGCGCAAGCAGGTTCTGGAAGTCAAGAAAAACCAACAAGAACATAAGGCACGTATCGAAATGTTGGAATTTCAAATGGCAGAGATTGAGGCTGCAAACTTGCAGGCTGGTGAAGACCTGGCTCTAAACCAAGAGCGAGAGAAGCTCCTTAACCATAAAAATATTGCGGATACGTTGACCAATGCCTATAGTATGTTGGACAATGAAGATTTTTCAAGTCTGGCCAATGTTCGTTCAGCCATGAATGACATGGAAAGTGTCGAAGAGTATGACCCTGAATACCGTGAAATTTCAATCTCTCTGTCTGAGACCTACTATATCTTAGAAGATATTAGCAAGCGTCTGGAAGCTATTATTGAGGACCTTGATTTTGACGGCAATCGTCTCATGCAGGTTGAGAATCGTTTGGACCTCCTTCATACCATTACCCGTAAGTATGGTGGAACTGTAGATGATGTCTTGCTTTATTTTGCCAAGATTACGGAAGAATACAATCTCTTGACAGGAAATAACCTTTCATCTGAAGACATGGAAGCAGAGCTTAAGGAATTGGAAGTCAACCTTGTTGACTTGGCAGGTCAGCTTGCATCTGCTCGTCATGACTTGGCACAGCAGCTCGAAGCAGAGATTAAACAAGAGCTTCAAGACCTTTATATGGAAAAAGCCCAGTTTCAAGTTCGTTTTAGCAAGGGCAAATTCAGCCGTGAGGGAAATGAAATGGTTGAGTTTTATATTTCAACCAACCCTGGTGAAGACTTTAAACCCTTGGTCAAGGTTGCGTCTGGCGGAGAATTATCTCGTCTCATGCTCGCCATTAAGTCTGCCTTTTCACGTAAAGAAGGCAAGACTAGCATTGTCTTTGATGAAGTTGATACGGGAGTTTCAGGTCGTGTAGCTCAGGCTATCGCGCAGAAGATTCACAAGATTGGTCAGCATGGTCAGGTTCTGGCTATTTCCCATTTGCCACAAGTGATTGCGATTGCGGATTATCAATTCTTTATTGAGAAGATTAGTAATGACCATTCAACAGTTTCGACTGTTCGTCTCTTGACGGTTGAAGAGCGAGTTGAGGAAGTTGCTAAAATGTTGGCAGGTGATGATGTGACGGAAGCAGCCCTGACGCAAGCTAGGGAATTGTTGAGAAACAGGGAGAAATAAGATGACAGACTATTATGTAATTGGAGATGTTCACGGAAAAGCTGGGATGCTGGAAGACCTTCTCAAAACATGGGATGGTCAGACCCAGTTGCTCTTTCTAGGAGACTTGATTGACCGCGGTGAGGATAGTCGCCGTGTTCTTGAAATGGTTAAGGACTTAGTGGACAATCAAGGGGCTATCTGTTTATCAGGAAACCACGAGTATATGTTTTTGACATGGCTCGATGATCCAGAAGAAAGCTATGATCACTATCGCCGTAATGGTGGAGATACAACCATTAACTCTATCCTAGGTCGTCCCTTGAATGCACCAGTTGATGGAGTTGGGGATGCCAAGCGTGTTGCTACTGAAGCGGCAGATTTGGTCGAATTTATTCGTCAAATGCCGTTTGTGGTAGAGACAGACAAGTATATCTTTGTTCACGCAGGCATTGATTTAACCTTAGATGACTGGCATGAAACCACAGATTATAAAAAAGTCTGGCTTAGAAAACCATTCCATGAAGCCGAAAATCATACTGGAAAAATCATTATCTTTGGCCATACACCGGTTTATGGTTTGTTAAAGCAAGAGCGTGGTACTGCTGAGCTTTGGACTACAGAAGATGGCAAGATTGGAATGGATGGAGGAGCTGTTTATGGTGGTGTCCTTCATGGGATTGTCTTTACAGATCAAGGAATGACAGAACACCACTTTATCGAAAATGACGGCTTTGTCGCTGAAGATTAGTACTCCTAGCAGGGTATGGTCTTGTCAAAATGTCAAAAACAATTTATAATAAATAGATACCCTGAAAGGAAGAGAATCATGAACTTAGAAGAATTGAAAAAACGACAGGAGAAGATCCGGAACTTCTCTATTATCGCCCATATTGACCATGGAAAGTCGACTCTAGCAGACCGCATTTTGGAAAAGACGGAGACGGTTTCTAGTCGTGAAATGCAAGCCCAACTTCTGGATAGCATGGATCTAGAGCGTGAACGCGGGATTACCATTAAGTTGAATGCCATCGAGTTGAATTACACGGCAAAAGATGGGGAAACTTATATTTTCCACTTGATAGACACACCGGGGCACGTAGACTTTACCTATGAAGTTTCACGTTCACTCGCTGCCTGTGAAGGAGCGATTTTGGTAGTTGATGCTGCTCAAGGGATTGAGGCTCAAACCCTTGCCAACGTTTATCTGGCCTTGGACAATGATTTGGAAATCATGCCAGTCATTAATAAAATTGACCTGCCAGCAGCAGATCCAGAGCGAGTGCGTACAGAGATTGAAGATGTCATTGGTTTAGATGCCAGCGAAGCAGTCTTAGCATCAGCTAAAGCTGGTATTGGTATCGAAGAAATCCTCGAGCAAATCGTAGAAAAAGTACCAGCACCAACGGGTGATGTGATGGCGCCACTTAAGGCCTTGATTTTCGACTCTGTTTACGATGCCTACCGTGGGGTTATTCTTCAAGTGCGTGTCATGGATGGGGTGGTCAAACCTGGTGATAAGATTCAGCTCATGAGCAATGGCAAGACCTTTGATGTTACGGAAGTCGGTATCTTTACACCCAAGGCAGTTGGTCGTGATTTCCTTGCGACTGGGGACGTTGGTTATATTGCAGCTTCTATCAAGACTGTTCAGGATACTCGTGTGGGTGATACCGTTACCTTGGCAACCAATCCTGCAGCAGAGCCATTACATGGCTACAAGCAGATGAATCCTATGGTCTTTGCTGGTCTCTATCCTATCGAGTCAAACAAGTACAATGACCTACGTGAAGCGCTTGAAAAATTGCAACTGAATGATGCTAGTCTCCAATTTGAACCAGAAACATCTCAGGCACTTGGATTTGGTTTCCGTTGTGGTTTTCTTGGTCTTCTCCATATGGATGTTATCCAAGAACGTTTGGAACGTGAGTTTAACATCGACCTCATCATGACAGCTCCGTCTGTTATTTACAAAGTTAATTTGACCGACGGTGAGTCTATGGATGTGTCTAACCCATCTGAGTTCCCAGATCCTACCAAGATTGCGACCATTGAAGAGCCTTATGTTAAGGCGCAAATCATGGTACCACAGGAGTTTGTCGGAGCAGTGATGGAATTAGCTCAGCGCAAGCGTGGTGATTTTGTGACGATGGACTATATTGATGATAACCGTGTCAATGTTATCTATCAAATTCCTCTTGCGGAGATCGTCTTTGACTTCTTTGATAAGCTTAAGTCTTCAACTCGTGGTTATGCAAGCTTTGACTACGAATTGTCAGAGTATCGTCCGTCTAAGCTGGTCAAAATGGATATCCTTCTCAATGGAGACAAGGTGGATGCCCTTAGCTTTATCGTTCACAAGGATTTTGCCTACGAACGTGGAAAACTCATCGTTGATAAACTTAAGAAAATCATCCCTCGTCAACAATTTGAAGTACCAATCCAAGCAGCTATTGGACACAAGATTGTCGCTCGTACTGATATCAAGGCCCTTCGTAAGAACGTACTTGCTAAATGTTATGGTGGTGACGTTTCTCGTAAGCGTAAACTGCTTGAAAAACAAAAAGCTGGTAAGAAACGCATGAAAGCTATTGGATCAGTAGAAGTTCCACAAGAAGCCTTTCTAAGCGTTTTGAGCATGGATGAAGAATAAGTTGTTTAATTGCATTTCCTTATTCATAGGAAATTTATATAAGAATCAATAGTAAAGCAGGCTTAGATGGTCTGCTTTTTTAGTTTCTAGAACAGAAAAATTGTTTGAAGTGTTTGTTTATATGTTTGTTTTTATACAACAAGCTACAAAAACAACAAAAATATAAAAAAAGAGACAAAAAACAACAGAAAAATATTGACAACGATTTCATATAGTGTTATACTTATAGCATAAAGTTAATGGAAAGAAGGGAAAACCTTATGGGATTAGATCATTTCTTTGACAAAAACCTTGTGTTTTGCTTAGAAGCGGATAATCAAGAACATCTCTTTGATCAGGTTGCAACTTTATTGGAAGAACGAGAAATCGTAACTCCAACTTATCGTGAAGCCTTGATTACGCGTGAAAAGTCATTTCCAACTGGCTTAGATATGGAATTTTTGGGTAAGGATTTGCCGAATGTGGCTATTCCTCACACAGATATTGTTCATAATCTAGCCGAAAAAGTTGTGGTCGTTCGATTAGAGAAACCAGTGACTTTCCACAATATGATTGCGCCAGATAAGGAAGTAGAGGTATCCTTGCTCTTCTTTATCATTAATAACTCAAGTTCAAGTCAAACGAACATTCTTGCTCAGTTGATGGACTTCTTTACTGGAAATGGTCATCTTGAAGACCTATCAAAAATTTCTGATCCTGAAGCCCTCTATGCTTATATCGCTGAAGCAACTGCATAATCTTGTCTATTAAAAATATTAAATCGGAGGAAATCCATATGATTAAAATTCTTGCTGCCTGCGGTGCAGGTGTTAACTCAAGCCACCAAATTAAAAGTGCTCTTGAAGAAGAACTTTCAAACCGCGGTTTCGATGTTCATTGTGATGCAGTTATGGTAAAAGACGTTAACGAAGATCTTATCAAAGGTTATGACATCTTCACACCAATTGCTGCGACAGACCTCGGTTTTGACCCAGGTATTCCAGTTATTGAAGCTGGACCAATCTTATTCCGTATCCCAGCAATGAGTGCTCCAGTATTTGACAATATTGAAGCAGCTATCAAAGAACACGGATTAAGCTAATTCAAATTTGTTAACATTCATATAACATAAAAAGGGAGGAACTGTTATGGATGCAATCTTTGGCCTAATCAAAGAATTTTTCACACCTATCTTAGATATGGGTGGACCTGTCATCATGTTAATCATTTTGACAGTATTGGCTTTACTTTTTGGAGTTAAATTCTCCAAAGCGCTTGAAGGTGGTATCAAACTTGCCATCGCTCTTACAGGTATCGGTGCTATCATAGGTATGCTAAATGGTGCTTTCTCAGCATCACTTGCAAAATTCGTTGAAAACACTGGTATCCAATTGAGTATCACTGACGTTGGTTGGGCACCACTTGCAACAATCACTTGGGGATCTGCTTGGACACTTTACTTCTTGCTTATCATGCTGATTGTCAACGTAGTAATGCTTGCTATGAAGAAAACTGATACACTTGATGTCGATATCTTCGATATCTGGCACTTGTCTATCACAGGTCTTTTGATTAAATGGTATGCAGACAACAATGGTGTGAGCCAAGGAGTTTCACTCTTTATTGCTACAGCAGCTATCGTTCTTGTTGGTGTGTTGAAAATTATCAACTCTGACTTGATGAAACCTACATTTGATGACCTTCTTAACGCTCCAAGTTCATCACCAATGACATCAACTCACATGAACTACATGATGAACCCAGTTATCATGGTTTTGGATAAGATTTTTGAAAAATTCTTCCCAGGTCTTGATAAATATGACTTTGATGCTGCTAAATTGAACAAAAAAATCGGTTTCTGGGGATCTAAATTCTTTATCGGTTTCATTCTTGGTATTGTTATCGGTATTATGGGAACTCCACATCCAATTGAAGGGGTTGCAGATGCAGATAAATGGCGTCTTGTTATCAGAGGATGGTTGTCTCTTGGTTTGACTGCCGGTGTATCTTTGGAACTCTTCTCACTTATCGGTTCATGGTTCATCGCTGCCGTAGAACCACTTTCACAAGGTATTACAAACGTTGCTACTAAACGTCTTCAAGGACGTAAATTCAACATCGGTCTTGACTGGCCATTCATCGCTGGTCGTGCTGAAATCTGGGCTTGTGCTAACGTACTTGCACCAATCATGTTGATTGAAGCTGTGCTTCTTTCAAAAGTCGGAAATGGTATCTTGCCACTTGCAGGTATCATCGCTATGGGTGTTACTCCAGCTCTCTTGGTTGTAACTCGTGGTAAATTGCTCCGTATGATTATCTTCGGAACACTCTTGTTGCCACTCTTCCTTCTTTCAGGTACACTTATTGCACCATTTGCAACAGAACTTGCTAAAGGTGTAGGTGCCTTCCCAGCAGGTGTGAGCGAAACTCAATTGATCACTCACTCAACTCTTGAAGGACCAATCGAAAAACTTCTTGGTTGGACAATTGGTAACACTACAACAGGTGATATCAAAGCAATCCTTGGTGCTGTAGTCTTCCTTGTATTCTATATCGGTATCTTTGCATGGTACAGAAAACAAATGATCAAACGTAACGAAGAGTACGCAGCAAAAGCAAAATAATGCGCTCCTATAAAATGTAAATTGTTGAAACTAGGTTGTCATACCATTAGGAGTGACAGCCTAGTTTTTTATAAACTATCAAGAAATCGGAGAAAATAATGGTAATTGAATTAAAATCAGAACAATTAAGAGTTCAATTTAACAGTTTTGGTGGGACTCTTTCTTCTATAAAAGATGCTGAGGGACTTGAGTATTTGTGGCAAGGGGATGCTACTTATTGGAGTGGACAAGCTCCTGTTCTCTTTCCCATTTGTGGTTCATTGAGAGAGGATACAGCACTTTATATAGATGAGAAGGGACAAGAAAGCAAAGGAAAGATTCCTCGTCATGGTCTGGTCCGCAAGAAAGAATTTGAATTAGTTGAACAGACAGATAAGAGTGTAACTTTTGCAATTGAAGACGATGAGAATAGCTATCAGAACTATCCTTATCATTTTCGCCTAGAAATCACTTATATCCTTACTGGAAAGACAGTACGGACTCAATACAAGATTTTCAATAAAGAAACTAGCAAGGTCCTGCCTTACTTTATTGGTGGACATCCAGGCTTTAATTGTCCCTTACTGGATGATGAAGTCTATGAAGATTATTATCTAGAGTTTGAGAAAGAAGAGACTTGCTCTGTTCCACGTCCTTTCCCAGAAACAGGTATGTTGGATTTCCATGATAGAAGTCCATGGCTAGAAGGTCAAAAAGAATTAGACCTCAGCTATGATCTTTTCAGCACTGATGCAGTCACCTTAGATGAATTGCAATCTAGAACAATTGCCCTTCGTTCTCGTAAACATGATAAGGGATTGAAAGTGCACTTTGCAGAGTTTCCAAATCTCATTATCTGGTCAACTTTGAATAAGGGTCCTTTCATTGCTTTTGAACCCTGGTCNGGCTTGTCAACATCCCTTGAAGAAGGAGATCATCTAGAAGATAAGAAGAATGTTCGNCTCCTAGAACCTNGTCAAGTGGATCAAATTGGTTTTGATATCGAAATTTTNTANTTAAAAAAACACAAAAACAAACATTAANTGTTGACTTTTTTNNGAAATAGGAGTATATTATGTTTGTAAGCAACAAATGATGTTTGCCACAAACAAACAATCACTTGTTATATTCTCTTTCGTAGAGAAAGATTATTTCTAGGGAACTGGTTTCCTAAACTTGAATAAGGTGTCATTCATCTCGTTCAATTCAATTTGTCAATAAACTGCTAGAAAACTTTTTGTAGGTAAACTGCTAAATATAAAAGGTTTTACTAGCCTAGAAAAATAAAAAGGAGTATACAATATGTCTATTGTTATCGGTGCAGATGCTGCGGGTTTGAGATTGAAAGAAGTTGTGAAAGACTTCTTGGAAAAAGAAAACTTCCACGTTGTGGATGTTACAGCTGAAGGTCAAGACTTTGTTGATGTGACTCTTGCTGTTGCTGCAGAAGTAAACAAAGAAGAACAAAACCTTGGTATCGTGATTGATGCTTATGGGGCTGGTCCATTTATGGTTGCAACTAAGATCAAAGGAATGGTTGCTGCAGAAGTATCTGACGAACGTTCAGCTTATATGACTCGTGGCCACAACAACTCACGTATGATCACTATGGGTGCACAACTTGTTGGTGATGAATTGGCTAAAAACATCGCTAAAGGATTTGTTAACGGTAAATACGATGGTGGACGTCACCAAATTCGTGTCGACATGTTGAACAAAATGTGCTAATTAGATTACAGTAAGAAAGGTAAGTTAAAAATGAGAATTGCAATTGGATGTGACCACATCGTAACAGATGAAAAAATGGCGGTTTCAGAATTTTTGAAATCAAAAGGATATGAAGTCATTGACTTTGGTACATATGACCATACACGTACTCACTACCCAATCTTTGGTAAAAAAGTAGGGGAAGCTGTAACTAGCGGTCAAGCTGATCTTGGAGTATGTATCTGTGGTACTGGTGTTGGTATCAACAACGCTGTCAACAAAGTTCCAGGTGTCCGTTCTGCCTTGGTTCGTGATATGACAACAGCGCTTTATGCTAAAGAACAATTGAACGCCAACGTTATCGGTTTTGGTGGTAAGATTACTGGTGAATTGCTTATGTGTGATATCATCGAAGCTTTCATTCATGCTGAATACAAACCATCTGAAGAAAACAAGAAATTGATTGCGAAAATTGAACACGTTGAAAGTCACAATGCTCAACAAACAGACGCAAACTTCTTCACTGAATTCCTTGAAAAATGGGATCGCGGAGAATACCACGATTAAGAGGTGACCTATGATTTTAACAGTCACAATGAACCCATCCATTGATATTTCCTATCCCTTGGATGAGTTGAAGATTGATACTGTCAATCGTGTGGTGGATGTAACTAAAACGGCTGGTGGTAAGGGACTCAATGTTACCCGAGTACTTTCAGAATTTGGAGATTCTGTTCTTGCTACTGGTTTAGTGGGTGGTAAACTTGGTGAGTTTTTGGTTGAAAATATCGATGATCAAGTAAAGAAAGATTTCTTCTCAATTCAGGGAGAAACTCGGAACTGTATCGCTATTCTCCATGGAGATAACCAAACAGAAGTTCTTGAAAAAGGTCCTGAAGTATTGGAACAAGAAGGTCAAGACTTTTTGAAACATTTCAAAAAACTCTTGGAATCAGTTGAAGTAGTAGCCATATCGGGTAGTCTGCCAGCTGGTCTTCCAGTTGATTACTATGCGAGCTTGGTAGAACTTGCTAATCAAGCTGGCAAGCCTGTTGTCTTGGACTGCTCTGGTGCGGCTCTTCAGGCGGTTCTTGAATCACCATATAAACCAACAGTCATCAAACCAAATAATGAGGAATTATCTCAGCTTCTTGGAAGAGAAGTTTCTGAGGATTTGCATGAATTAAAAGAAGTACTTCAAGAACCTTTGTTTGCAGGGATTGAATGGATTATCGTTTCACTTGGTGCCAACGGTGCCTTTGCCAAACATGGAAATACTTTCTACAAGGTAGATATTCCTAGAATTCAGGTAGTAAATCCTGTTGGATCTGGAGACTCTACTGTAGCAGGAATTTCTTCAGGACTTCTTCACAAAGAATCAGATGCAGAATTACTCATCAAGGCAAATGTCCTTGGTATGCTCAATGCTCAAGAAAAAATGACTGGTCATGTCAACATGGCCAACTATCAAGCTCTATATGATCAATTAATAGTAAAAGAGGTATAAAATGGCTTTAACAGAACAAAAACGTGCACGCTTAGAAAAACTTTCTGATGAAAATGGTATCATCTCAGCTCTTGCATTTGACCAACGTGGTGCTTTGAAACGCCTCATGGCTCAACACCAAACAGAAGAACCAACTGTAGCTCAAATGGAAGAACTTAAAGTCTTGGTAGCAGATGAATTGACTAAATACGCTTCATCTATGCTTCTTGACCCTGAGTATGGACTTCCAGCAACTAAAGCTCTTGATGAAAAAGCTGGTCTTCTCCTTGCTTATGAAAAAACAGGTTATGACACAACAAGCACAAAACGCTTGCCAGACTGCTTGGATGTTTGGTCTGCAAAACGTATCAAAGAAGAAGGTGCAGATGCAGTTAAATTCTTGCTTTACTATGACGTAGATAGCTCAGACGAACTCAACCAAGAAAAACAAGCTTACATCGAACGTATCGGTTCTGAGTGTGTGGCTGAAGATATCCCATTCTTCCTTGAAATCCTTGCTTACGATGAAAAAATTGCTGACGCTGGTTCTGTAGAATACGCGAAAGTAAAACCACACAAAGTTATTGGTGCTATGAAAGTCTTCTCAGACCCACGCTTTAACATTGATGTCTTGAAAGTAGAAGTTCCTGTTAACATTAAATATGTTGAAGGCTTCGCTGAAGGTGAAGTGGTTTATACACGTGAAGAAGCAGCAGCCTTCTTCAAAGCTCAAGATGAAGCAACTAACTTGCCATACATCTACTTGAGTGCTGGTGTATCAGCTAAACTCTTCCAAGATACTCTTGTATTTGCTCATGAATCAGGTGCAAACTTTAACGGAGTTCTTTGTGGCCGTGCTACATGGGCTGGATCAGTTGAAGCTTACATCAAAGATGGTGAATCAGCAGCTCGCGAATGGCTTCGCACAACTGGTTTTGAAAACATTGACGAACTCAACAAAGTTCTTCAAACAACAGCGACTTCATGGAAAGAACGCGTGTAATAAAGCCCTCCTAGTTTAAGAATATGATTTTAAAAAAAGTTGTATGTAAAGGTTTACAAAATAACTTACTTGTGCTATACTTAAATCACAAGTTAATACAAGGTGAGTGTTACTAAGTAATATTAGGCATGATCACAGGTGAATTAGAAATCGGCTGATTTTCTAGTTCATTTGTGGTCATTTTTTGTACTAATATACCTTTAAGATATAAAAGGAGGTTGACATGTATCGAATTCTAAATCCAATGAATCACAATGTCTCGCTTGTCAGAAATGATAAAGGAGAAGAAGTGATTGTGATTGGTAAGGGGATTACATTTGGAAAGAAGAAAGGGGATTTGATTGCTGAACATCAGGTTGAGAAAATCTTTCGGATGAAGACCGAAGAGTCGAGAGAAAACTTTATGTCTCTCCTCAAAGATGTTCCGCTTGATTTTATTACAGTGACTTATGAAATCATTGATAAGCTATCAAAGAAATATCATTATCCGATTCAAGAGTATCTCTACGTAACCTTGACAGATCATATTTACTGTTCTTACCAAGCTCTAGCACAAGGAAGGTACAAGGATAGTAATCTACCAGATATTTCCACTAAGTATCCTGTCGCTTTTCAAATCGCAAATGAAGCATTTGAAATTTACCGCCAGAAGCTAGCAGATCATTTTCCTGAGGACGAGATTATTCGGATTGCTTATCATTTCATTAATGCCGAAGGTGAAAATGAAGTGGAACTTGTGGAGTCGATTGATAAGAGGAAAGAAATTCTCAGGAATGTTGAAGAAGTTTTAACGGACTATGCAATTCAACGAACTAAAGAGAATAACCATTTCTATGATCGTTTTATGATTCATTTGAATTATTTCTTGGATTATTTAGACAGATCTAGAGATGATAACCAATCACTTCTGGATATGGAAGATCATATTAAACAATCCTATCCAAAAGCGTTCGAGATTGGTTCCAAGATCTATGATGTGATTACGCAACATACGGGTCTTGATTTGTATAAAAGTGAACGAGTTTATCTAGTTCTACATATCCAACGTTTATTGTCATAAAAATTTAATTAAAAATACCTAAGGAGAATTCTATCATGAATAGAGAAGAAGNAACATTGTTAGGTTTTGAAATCGTAGCCTATGCTGGCGATGCTCGTTCAAAACTATTGGAAGCCTTGAAGGCTGCTGAAGCTGGTGATTTTGTAAAAGCGGATACTCTGGTAGAAGAAGCTGGTTCTTGCATTGCTGAAGCTCACCACGCTCAAACAAGTCTGTTGACTAAGGAAGCAGCTGGCGAGGATTTGGCCTATAGTGTAACCATGATGCATGGCCAAGACCACTTGATGACAACTATTTTGTTAAAAGATTTGATGCATCATTTAATTGAACTCTACAAGAGAGGAGTTAAGTAATGAATAAATTAATTGCATTTATCGAGAAAGGAAAGCCTTTCTTTGAGAAACTATCTCGTAATATCTATCTTCGTGCTATTCGTGATGGTTTCATTGCAGGTATGCCTGTTATTCTCTTCTCAAGTATTTTTATCTTGATTGCCTTTGTACCAAACTCATGGGGCTTTAAATGGTCTGATGAAGTTGTAGCCTTTCTGATGAAACCTTATAGCTATTCTATGGGTATTCTGGCTCTCTTGGTAGCTGGTACAACAGCTAAGTCATTGACCGACTCAGTAAATCGTAGCATGGAGAAAACCAATCAAATCAACTATATGTCAACTTTATTGGCAGCAATTGTTGGTTTATTGATGTTGGCAGCTGATCCTATCGAAAATGGCCTAGCTACTGGATTCTTGGGGACAAAAGGTTTGCTTTCAGCCTTCCTTGCTGCCTTTGTTACCGTAGCAATCTATAAGGTTTGTGTTAAGAACAATGTCACTATTCGTATGCCTGACGAAGTTCCACCAAATATCTCACAAGTCTTTAAAGATGTGATTCCATTCACTCTCTCAGTTGTTTCACTTTATGCTCTTGATTTACTAGCTCGTCATTTTGTTGGTGCTAGTGTAGCAGAATCAATCGGTAAATTCTTTGCACCATTATTCTCTGCTGCTGATGGTTATCTAGGTATTACGATTATCTTTGGTGCCTTTGCTTTCTTCTGGTTTGTTGGTATCCATGGTCCATCTATCGTTGAACCAGCTATCGCAGCTATTACCTATGCCAATGCCGAAGTCAACTTGAACCTTCTCCAACAAGGTATGCACGCTGACAAGATTCTTACTTCTGGTACACAAATGTTTATCGTTACCATGGGTGGTACTGGTGCGACACTGGTTGTTCCATTCATGTTCATGTGGTTAACAAAATCTAAACGTAACCGTGCAATCGGTCGTGCTTCAGTAGTTCCAACTTTCTTCGGTGTAAATGAGCCTATCTTGTTCGGTGCTCCATTGGTATTAAATCCAATTTTCTTCATTCCATTTATCTTTGCTCCAATCGCAAACGTTTGGATCTTCAAATTCTTTATTGAAACTCTTGGAATGAACTCATTTACTGCTAATCTACCATGGACAACTCCAGCTCCACTAGGTCTAGTTCTTGGTACTAACTTCCAAGTTCTATCATTCATTCTTGCTGCTCTTCTAATCGTGGTTGACGTAGTCATTTACTACCCATTCCTTAAAGTATATGATGAACAAATTCTTGAAGAAGAGCGTTCAGGTAAGTCTAATGATGAATTGAAAGAAAAAGTTGCTGCAAACTTCAACACTGCAAAAGCAGATGCTATTCTTGAGAAAGCGGGTGTAGAAGCAGCACAAAATACCATCACTGAAGAAACAAATGTTCTCGTTCTCTGTGCAGGTGGAGGGACAAGTGGTCTCCTTGCAAATGCTTTGAACAAGGCAGCTGCAGAATACAATGTTCCTGTGAAAGCAGCAGCAGGTGGCTATGGTGCTCACCGTGAAATGTTGCCAGAGTTTGATCTTGTTATCCTTGCTCCTCAAGTTGCTTCAAACTTTGAAGATATGAAAGCNGAAACAGATAAGCTCGGTATTAAACTTGCGAAAACAGAAGGCGCTCAATACATCAAATTAACTCGTGATGGAAAAGGTGCTCTTGCATTTGTACAAGCGCAATTCGATTAACGATAGGGACCCTGAAACAGTCTCCTATCGTTACGGAAATCGCTATGGCGAATTTCCTAATCGCCTTGTTAATTCGTCGGTAAAAAGATATCGTTTTTACTTCCTCATGTCACAATTCGATTAATAATAGGGACTATGAAATAGTTTCCTCTCGTTACGGAAATTGCTATGGCGAATTTCCTAATCGCCTTATTAATTCGTCGGTAAAAAGACATCGTTTTTACCTCCTCATGTCACAATTTGGTGACTCGGTACAAGAAGTGAGATGGAGAAGGATGGCTCACTGACTCCTCTCACTTTTACTTTATTTAAATCAAGAAATAGGTGAAAAAATGACAAAAACATTACCAAAAGACTTTATTTTCGGTGGCGCAACAGCTGCCTATCAAGCAGAAGGTGCTACACATACTGATGGAAAAGGACCAGTTGCGTGGGATAAGTATCTTGAAGATAACTACTGGTACACTGCAGAACCAGCCAGTGATTTTTACAATCTATACCCAGTTGACCTCAAGCTAGCAGAAGAGTATGGTGTCAATGGCATTCGAATTTCTATTGCCTGGTCACGTATTTTCCCAACCGGTTACGGCCAAGTAAATGCTAAAGGTGTTGAGTTTTATCATAATCTATTTGCAGAGTGTCACAAACGTCACGTTGAGCCCTTTGTAACTCTTCATCACTTTGACACGCCAGAAGCTCTCCACTCAAATGGAGATTTCTTAAACCGTGAAAATATTGAACACTTTGTAGACTACGCTGCCTTCTGTTTTGAAGAATTTCCAGAAGTAAACTATTGGACAACCTTTAATGAAATTGGGCCAATTGGTGATGGTCAATACTTGGTTGGTAAATTCCCTCCAGGTATTCAGTACGACCTTGCCAAAGTTTTCCAATCGCACCACAATATGATGGTTTCTCATGCGCGTGCAGTCAAGCTATATAAAGATAAAGGTTATAAAGGTGAAATTGGTGTTGTTCACGCTCTGCCAACTAAGTATCCTTTGGATCCTAAAAATCCAGCAGATGTTCGTGCAGCAGAGTTGGAAGATATTATTCACAATAAATTTATCTTGGATGCAACTTATCTTGGACACTATTCAGATGAAACGATGGAAGGTGTCAACCATATCTTATCAGTTAATGGTGGTAGCTTAGATCTTCGTGAAGAAGATTTCGAAGTATTAGAAGCCACAAAAGACTTGAATGACTTCCTTGGAATTAATTACTATATGAGTGATTGGATGGAAGCCTTTGATGGAGAGACTGAAATTATCCATAATGGTAAGGGTGAAAAAGGAAGTTCCAAATACCAAATCAAAGGTGTTGGTCGTCGTGTAGCTCCTGACTATGTGCCACGCACGGACTGGGATTGGATTATATACCCTCAAGGTCTGTATGACCAAATCATTCGTGTGAAGAAAGATTATCCGAACTACAAGAAGATTTACATCACTGAAAATGGTCTTGGATATAAAGATGAGTTCGTTGATAACACTGTTTACGATGATGGTCGTATTGATTACGTGAAGCAACACTTGGAAGTATTATCTGATGCGATTGCAGATGGTGCTAATGTAAAAGGTTACTTCATTTGGTCATTAATGGATGTCTTCTCATGGTCAAACGGTTATGAAAAACGTTACGGTCTCTTCTATGTAGACTTTGAAACTCAAGAACGTTATCCTAAGAAATCAGCTCACTGGTACAAGAAAGTAGCGGAAAGTCAGATTATAGACTAGTAGAATTAGTAATTAGATATAGAACTCTAGTGAGGCAAAAGATGTTCAAAGATTTTATCCAATCAATTTATGAAAAAGTTTATATTATCAATTTTGATAAATGTTCTCAAATACCTTGTTTGACTAATGAGGAGCTGAAAAGTCTCGGAAAATGGTATGTCTCTACCGGTAAAGAATGGATTTGCCATTCAGACTATGAGCTAGAAGAATTTAAAAATATCTTTTTAAATTTTATCAGTCCTGAAGAACGGGATAATATCTCCTTTGATTCAGATTTTATGCCGTTTCAACAATCATAAAGAATCTAGGAAACTCTTTGTAAAAATCTTCATCAAAAAATGCGTCATATCAAGATTCTTATTTTCTTGATATGACGCATTTTATATTTTATCAATCCTCAGTTTTATGGTTTAGAAAGAATAATTTTTGTTTGTTTTGAAAGTTGTTCAAACGTTTCTTTGCTCAGTTTAGAATCTGAAACGATGATATCAATATCAGAGATATTGTAGAAGGTATAAAAATCAAATTTATTGAACTTACTATTGTCAGCTAGTAAGTATTTTTTATTGGAATTGTTGAGGGCGATACGTTGGGATTCACCTTCCTCTTCACTAAAGGTCGCAATCGCATTATCCTTAATACCATTACAGCTAACGAAGGCTTTAGAAAATTGAAGATTGGCCAAGTTTTGCAAGGTTAGTGTTCCTATAAAGGCTCCAGTGATAGAGCGGTAGTTTCCACCAATTAAAATCAAATCTGTTAGTTTTCGTTCGTTTAGGATGAGAAAGACTGGTAAACTGTTTGTTACAACACGAATATTATCGATTGGAAGTTCACGGGCAAAAGATTCTAAGGTGGTACCAGGGCCGATAAAAATAGTTTCACCCTCATCAATTAAATGGCCTGCAAAACGGCTGATTTCTTGTTTTTCTGCGATTTGTAAGCTTTGTTTTTCGATATTGGAACGTTCATTATTTAAAATAGAACCTGTGCGAATTTTCTCAGCTCCACCGTGCACACGAACAAGTAGATCCTTATCTGCCAACTCTTGCAAGTAGCGTCTAGCAGTCATATCTGATACATCCAAGCGAGTCATGATTTCTTTTACAGTAATAGTTCCCTTTGTATTTACCGTTTCTAGAATATTATCTAGTTTTTCCTGCTTTAACATCGTTATCACCTCTATTTCTATTACTATTTTATCATAAAGTATTCAATCAATCAATTTAAAAAACAAAAGAAAACAAAAACAAAAATATCATGGTTGTTTTAAACAAACCATGATATTTGTTATCAGTTCTGGGATAAGTGAATTAGTCCAAACCGTAATTGTAATCATCGTCTTGCATGGCTTCAACTTCACCAAGGAGGTAACCATTTCCGACTTGAGAGAAGAAGTCGTGGTTGGAAGTTCCTGTTGAAATACCGTTCATAACGATTGGGTTGACATCGTCAGCTGAATCTGGGAAGAGTGGATCTTGTCCCAGGTTCATGAGTGCCTTGTTAGCATTGTAGCGAAGGAAGGTCTTGACTTCTTCCGTCCAGCCAACACCGTCATAGAGGCTTTCTGTATAGCCTTCTTCGTTTTCATAAAGAGTGTAGAGAAGGTCGTACATCCATTCTTTGAGTTTTTCCTGCTCTTCTTCAGGTAATTCATTGAAACCGAGTTGGAATTTATATCCGATGTAGGTTCCGTGAACAGACTCATCGCGGATAATCAGTTTAATGATTTCCGCAACGTTGGCTAGTTTGTTGTTACCAAGATAGTAGAGGGGAGTGAAAAAACCAGAGTAGAAGAGGAAGGTCTCGAGGAAGACGCTGGCAACTTTCTTTTCAAGTGGGCTACCGTTTAGGTAGATTTCGTTGACGATCTCAGCCTTCTTTTGTAGGTAAGGATTGGTATTGGTCCATTCGAAAATTTCTTCAATCTCAGCCTTAGTATTTAAGGTAGAGAAGATTGATGAGTAAGATTTAGCGTGAACAGATTCCATAAATTGGATGTTATTGAAAACAGCTTCCTCATGTGGTGTACGGATATCCGCGCGAAGGGCTTGAACCCCAGTTTCAGATTGCATAGTGTCG
The DNA here is from genome assembly GCF_003942965.1 of Streptococcus mitis. Lineage (GTDB taxonomy): Bacteria > Bacillota > Bacilli > Lactobacillales > Streptococcaceae > Streptococcus > Streptococcus mitis_BH. The sequence continues at coordinate 27,077 of NZ_RJOG01000011.1, forward strand.
AGAAGGGTTAAACCACCAAAGACTTTTCCAACTAAGTCTTTTTCTACATTTGATAGCTTTCTCCAGTCATCCAAGTCATTTGACAAGGGAATACGTGTATCAAGCCAGAATTGCTCCGTCAGTTTTTCCCAAGTTGATTTGTCGATGACATCTTCGATGGCATTCCAGTTAATGGCTTTGTAGTAAGTTTCCATTTGAAATCTCTTTCTGTGTTTAGTATTGCGAACTCACAATTATTTCTATTTTATCATAATTCTAGAGGAGTATCGCACAAAAAGTCGGAAGCCCGACTTTTTTGTTTTTCCATGGTATAGATGCTTATTCCAGTTTAGTTTAGCAGGGTGAATGAATCACTAATCTGAGAAAATGTAGTTTCCTCAAGCAAAGATTAAATCACACAGCTTTCACATTGGTTAGCACCGACTTCTCCACCATCATCTGTAAAGGTACGGACGTAGTAGATAGACTTGATACCCTTGTTAAAGGCATAGTTACGAAGGATTGACAAGTCACGTGTCGTTTGTTTGTTTTCTTTCTTCCATTCGTAAAGTCCTTTTGGAATGTCACTACGCATGAAGAGTGTGAGTGAAAGTCCTTGGTCCACGTGCTCAGTTGCAGCAGCATAGACATCAATCACTTTACGCATATCCATGTCGTAAGCAGAAGTGTAGTAAGGAATGGTTTCTGTTGACAATCCAGCAGCAGGGTAGTAGATTTTTCCGATTTTCTTTTCTTGACGTTCTTCGATACGTTGTGTAATCGGGTGGATAGAAGCAGAAACGTCATTGATGTAACTGATCGAACCATTTGGCGCTACAGCAAGGCGGTTTTGGTGGTAAAGTCCATCTGCTTGAACCTTGTCACGAAGTTCAGCCCAGTCAGCAGCACTTGGGATAAAGACATCTTTGAAAAGTTCTTTAACACGGTCTGATTTTGGAACAAATTCGCCAGTTACATACTTGTCAAAGTAGCTTCCGTTAGCATAGTCTGATTTTTCAAAGTTATGGAAGGTAATACCACGTTCACGCGCGATATTGTTTGATTCTACCAAGGTCCAGTAGTTCATGAGCATGAAGTAGATGCTTGTAAATTCAACAGACTCAGGCGATCCATATTCAATCAGTTTTTGGGCAAGGTAGCTGTGAAGTCCCATGGCACCAAGTCCAAAGGTGTGAGCTTGGCTATTTCCGTGGTCAATCGTAGGCACAGCTACGATGTGTGAACTATCTGTAACGAAAGTAAGGGCACGAACCATAGCACGGATAGAACGACCAAAATCGGGTGAAGTCATCATGTTAACCACGTTGGTTGAACCAAGGTTACATGAAACATCCGTTCCCATTTGAAGGAATTCTTGAGCATCGTTGATCAAGCTTGGTTCTTGAACTTGAAGAATTTCAGAACACAAGTTGCTCATGATAATCTTTCCATCAACGGGATTTGCACGGTTAGCCGTATCAATGTTGACTACATAAGGGTAGCCAGACTCTTGTTGCAATTTAGAGATTTCAGTTTCCAAATCACGCGCCTTGATTTTTGTCTTACGGATATTTGGATTTGCGACTAGTTCATCGTATTTTTCAGTGATGTCAATGTAGTTGAACGGCACACCGTATTCAAGCTCTACAGAGTATGGGCTGAAGAGGTACATTTCTTCATTTTTACGTGCTAATTCGTAGAATTTATCGGGCACCACAACACCAAGTGAAAGGGTCTTAACACGAACTTTTTCATCGGCGTTTTCTTTCTTAGTTGAAAGGAAGGCGATGATATCAGGGTGGAAGACGTTGAGGTAGACAACACCAGCACCTTGACGTTGACCCAATTGGTTTGAGTAAGAGAAGCTATCTTCGAAAAGTTTCATAACTGGAACGACCCCAGACGCTGCTCCTTCATAGCCTTTGATAGGTGCACCAGCTTCACGAAGGTTGCTGAGGGTAATTCCCACACCACCACCGATACGTGAAAGTTGAAGAGCTGAGTTGATAGAACGTCCGATAGAGTTCATATCATCAGTTACTTGGATCAGGAAACATGATACCAATTCACCACGACGAGCACGTCCAGCATTCAAGAAGGAAGGAGTAGCAGGTTGGTAGCGTTGGTGGATGATTTCATTGGCAATATCGATGGCAACAGCTTCATTGCCATCGGCGAAATAAAGGGCGTTAAAGAAGACACGGTCTTCCATGCTTTCAAGATAATATTCACCGTCGTTAGTCTTTAAGGCATATTGATTGTAAAACTTATAGGCAGCCATGAAAGACTTGAATTGGAAGTTTTGTTCTTTAATAAATTGAGCTAATTCTTCCAAAAATTCTGGACGGTATTTCTTGATAAAGGCTGTTTCGATGTAGTTGTGTTCAATGAGGTAGTTGATTTTATCCTTGATTGAATCAAAAACCATAGTGTTTGGAACTACATTTTCTTTAAAGAAGGCATCCAAGGCTTCCTTATCTTTATGAAGCATGATTTGTCCATTGACAGGACGGTTGATTTCGTTATTGAGACGGAAGTAAGTCACGTCCTCAAGATGTTTTAATCCCATAAAATTTCCCTTATCTAATTACAAAAGAAAGGCTTCTAAGTTAGCCCTAGAAGCAGTTTCTTCTGGATGATGTACTAAGATTATGCTAATTGTTTCAATTTTCCTGGTTGGAAACCTGAAAAGACTTCAGTTGGTGTTTGGATAACAGGAGCTGCGCTGAAACCGAGCTCTTTAACTTGATCGATATACTCAGGTTGCTCATCAAGATTGATTTCACGATAAGCGACATTATTACTGTCCAAGAAACGTTTGGTCATTTTACATTGGACACAGTTGTTTTTAGAATAAACGGTTACCATTGTGTAACTCCTCTTTCAAAATAGATTACTTTTTTAGTATATCAGAAAATAAATTTTTGTCAATGATTTGAAACTAAATATAGTGGTCTATTTTTCTACTCAAGGTCGCAAAACACAATATGTAGTGTTTGTTTTGTAAGATAGTGATACTTATCGTACAAGTAGTTTTTTGAAAAACTATATCCTGTGTTTTGTTATCTAGAATAGAAGATTTTCAGCAAGTTATCTGAAAGGAAATCGAATAAATCCCATAAAATGCTTGAAAAAAATCCGAGAAGATGATATAATACCAAATTGTAAGGGTTATCACATATAACTCAAAAAAGAAAGAACAAAAGGAGAGTCAAACTATGGCTTCTAAAGATTTCCACGTAGTGGCAGAAACAGGTATTCACGCACGTCCAGCAACATTGTTGGTACAAACTGCAAGCAAATTTGCTTCAGATATCACTCTTGAGTACAAAGGTAAATCAGTTAACCTTAAATCAATCATGGGTGTTATGAGTCTTGGTGTTGGCCAAGGTGCTGACGTAACTATCTCAGCTGAAGGTGCAGATGCAGATGACGCTATCGCTGCAATCTCAGAAACAATGGAAAAAGAAGGATTGGCATAAGGAAAATGACAGAAATGCTTAAAGGAATCGCAGCATCTGATGGTGTTGCAGTTGCAAAAGCATATCTACTCGTTCAACCGGATTTGTCATTCGAGACTGTTTCAGTCGAAGATACAAACGCAGAAGAGGCTCGTTTGGATGTAGCTCTTGAAGCTTCTCAAAACGAGCTTTCTCTTATCCGTGAGAAAGCTGTAGGTACGCTTGGTGAAGAAGCGGCTCAAGTTTTTGACGCTCATTTGATGGTTCTTGCTGACCCAGAATTGATTGGTCAGATTAAAGAAACAATCCGTGCTAAGAAAGTCAATGCAGAAGCAGGTCTTAAAGAAGTGACTGACATGTTCATCACTATCTTTGAAGGCATGGAAGACAACCCATATATGCAAGAACGTGCAGCGGATATTCGCGACGTGACAAAACGTGTATTGGCAAATCTTCTTGGTAAGAAATTGCCAAACCCAGCTTCTATCAATGAAGAAGTAATCGTGATTGCGCATGACTTGACACCATCTGATACAGCTCAATTGGACAAAAACTTTGTAAAAGCTTTTGTAACAAATATCGGTGGACGTACAAGTCACTCAGCTATCATGGCACGTACACTTGAAATTGCAGCTGTATTGGGAACAAATAACATCACTGAAGTGGTGAAAGACGGTGATATCCTTGCCGTTAACGGAATTACTGGTGAAGTGATTATCAACCCAACAGATGAACAAGCGGCAGAATTTAAAGCAGCTGGTGAAGCTTATGCTAAACAAAAAGCTGAATGGGCACTTTTGAAAGATGCTCAAACAGTGACTGCTGACGGTAAACACTTCGAGTTGGCTGCTAACATCGGTACTCCAAAAGACGTGGAAGGTGTTAATAACAACGGTGCAGAAGCTGTTGGACTTTACCGTACAGAGTTCTTATACATGGATTCTCAAGACTTCCCAACTGAAGATGAGCAGTATGAAGCATACAAGGCTGTTCTTGAGGGAATGAATGGTAAGCCAGTGGTTGTTCGTACAATGGATATCGGTGGAGATAAGGAACTTCCTTACTTCGATATGCCACATGAAATGAACCCATTCCTTGGATTCCGTGCACTTCGTATCTCTATTTCTGAAACTGGAGATGCAATGTTCCGTACACAAATCCGTGCCCTTCTTCGTGCTTCTGTTCATGGTCAATTGCGTATCATGTTCCCAATGGTTGCCCTTTTGAAAGAATTCCGTGCAGCCAAAGCAGTTTATGAAGAAGAAAAAGCAAACCTTCTTGCTGAAGGTGTTGCAGTTGCGGATGATATCCAAGTTGGTATCATGATTGAAATCCCTGCAGCAGCGATGCTTGCAGACCAATTTGCAAAAGAAGTAGACTTCATGTCAATTGGAACAAACGACTTGATCCAATACTCAATGGCAGCAGACCGTATGAACGAACAAGTTTCATACCTTTACCAACCATATAACCCATCAATCCTTCGCTTGATTAACAACGTTATTAAGGCAGCTCACGCTGAAGGTAAATGGGCTGGTATGTGTGGTGAGATGGCTGGTGACCAAAAAGCTGTTCCACTTCTTGTCGGAATGGGCTTGGATGAGTTCTCTATGTCAGCAACATCTGTACTCCGTACTCGTAGCTTGATGAAGAAATTGGATACTGCTAAGATGGAAGAGTACGCTAACCGTGCCCTTACAGAGTGTTCAACAATGGAAGAAGTTCTTGAACTTCAAAAAGAATACGTTAACTTCGATTAATGTAATCAACCTTGTAACTTAGTTGCAAGGTTTTTTTGATAGTTTAAAATCAGAAATTTATTAACTAGTTCATAAAATGCTTGACAATAAAAAAAATAGGAGTAGAATATTAACTAGTTAAATAACCAGTTAAGGAGTTTTTATGAAGAAACAAAATTTGTTTTTAGTGTTGTTAAGTGTCTTTCTTTTGTGTTTAGCTGCTTGTGGGCAAAAGGAAAGTCAGACAGGGAAAGGGATGAAAATCGTGACCAGTTTTTATCCTATCTATGCAATGGTCAAGGAAGTATCTGGTGACTTGAATGATGTTCGAATGATTCAGTCAAGTAGCGGAATTCACTCCTTTGAACCTTCGGCAAATGATATTGCAGCTATCTATGATGCAGATGTATTTGTTTACCATTCTCATACGCTCGAATCTTGGGCAGGAAGTCTGGATCCAAATCTAAAAAAATCCAAAGTGAAGGTTTTAGAGGCTTCTGAAGGAATGACTTTAGATCGTGTTCCTGGTCTAGAAGATGTGGAAGCAGGTGATGGAGTTGATGAAAAAACGCTCTATGACCCTCATACTTGGCTAGATCCTGAAAAAGCTGGCGAAGAAGCTCAGATTATTGCTGATAAACTTTCAGAGGTTGATAGTGAACACAAAGAAACTTATCAAAAAAATGCGCAAGCCTTTATCAAAAAAGCTCAGGAATTAACCAAGAAATTCCAACCTAAATTTGAAAAGGCGACTCAGAAAACATTTGTAACACAACATACAGCCTTTTCTTATCTAGCTAAGCGATTTGGACTCAATCAACTTGGAATCGCTGGTATCTCTCCAGAACAAGAACCAAGTCCAAGACAACTAACAGAAATTCAGGAATTTGTTAAAACCTATAAGGTTAAAACGATTTTTACAGAAAGTAATGCTTCTTCAAAAGTAGCTGAAACTCTTGTCAAATCAACAGGTGTGGGGCTTAAAACTCTGAATCCTTTAGAGGCAGACCCACAAAATGACAAGACTTATCTAGAAAATCTTGAAGAAAATATGAGTGTTCTAGCAGAAGAATTGAAATGAGGAGATTATGAAAATCAATAAAAAATATGTAGCGGGTTCAGTGGCAGTTCTTGCCCTAAGTGTTTGTTCCTATGAACTTGGTCGTTACCAAGCTGGTCAAGTTAAGAAAGATTCTAATCGAGTAGCTTATATAGATGGTGATCAGGCTGGTCAAAAAGCAGAGAACTTGACACCAGATGAAGTTAGTAAGAGAGAGGGAATCAACGCCGAACAAATTGTTATCAAGATTACGGATCAAGGTTATGTGACCTCTCATGGAGATCATTATCATTATTATAATGGCAAGGTTCCTTATGACGCTATCATCAGTGAAGAACTGCTGATGAAAGATCCGAATTATCAGTTGAAGGATTCAGACATTGTCAATGAAATCAAGGGTGGTTATGTGATTAAGGTAGACGGGAAATACTATGTTTACCTTAAGGATGCGGCTCATGCGGACAATATTCGGACAAAAGAAGAGATTAAACGTCAGAAGCAGGAACATAGTAGTAATCATGGAGGCAGTTCTAACGATCAAGCAGTAGTTGCTGCCAGAGCTCAGGGACGCTATACAACGGATGATGGGTATATCTTCAATGCATCTGATATCATTGAGGATACGGGTGATGCCTATATCGTTCCTCATGGCAATCACTTCCACTATATTCCGAAGAGTGATTTGTCTGCCAGTGAATTAGCTGCTGCCCAAGCCTTCTTATCTGGAAAAGGCGGTCAATTAAGTACGGTTGAATATCGTTCTAGCAGGGGAGAAACAAGATCTAGTGTGAGAACGAGTCAATCTGAGACACCTCAAAATCCTGCAACAGATTCTGAGAGTCAAAATGAGGATTTAGCTAGTCTTCTTCAAGAATTGTACGCTTTGCCACTTAGCCAACGTCATGTGGAGTCTGATGGATTAGTATTTGACCCAGCACAGATTACAAAACGTACAGCAAATGGGGTCGCAGTCCCTCACGGAGATCATTTCCATTTCATCCCTTATTCGCAAATGTCTGCTTTGGAAGAAAAATTGGCTCGAAATCTGCCAATTGGAGGTCAGCCAGTTCAAAGTCATGCTGACAATTCGAAACCAAGCAGCCCTGAGAAAACAAGTTCAACACCAAGTTCAACCATTAAACCAAACTTTAATCTCAATACGCAGGCACCGAATCGAGGAACTGGAGGTGCCTATACAACGGATGATGGATATGTCTTTAGTCCGACAGATGTGATTGAAGATACAGGTGACGCTTTTGTTGTACCGCACGGCAATCATTTCCACTATATTCCGAAGAGTGATTTGTCTGCAGGAGAATTGGCTGCAGCCCAAGCCTATTGGAATGGGAAGCAGGGCTCACACTCTTCTACAAACTCAAGTAAACCAAGTAGTGATAATGCTAAACCAGCCCAACCAAGTTTGACAGAGACTCCAAACCTGACTGTCACCCCAACATATCATCAAAATCAAGGGGAAGACATTCCAACACTTCTAAGTGAATTGTATGCCAAACCTTTGTCAGAACGTCATGTTGAATCAGATGGCTTAGTCTTTGATCCGGCACAAATCATCAAACGTACAGCTAATGGTGTTGCAGTGCCTCACGGAGACCATTATCACTTTATCCCTTATTCACAAATGTCACCTTTGGAAGAAAAATTGGCTCGTATGGTAGCTGTCAAGGGACAAAATGGCAGTGTTTTGCCAAGCGTCACTCCACTTAAGCCAGCGCCTACTACCAAACCTCAAGCGCCAGCGGAAAATAAACCGACTGAATTTGATGTCAACCAGGTTGTTAGAAAAGTTGGCGACGGATATATTATAGAGGATAAGGGCGTTAGTCGTTATGTTCTAGCTAAAGATTTGACCAAGGATAAGATTGATGCTATTGAAAATCTCTTGTCTAAGAAAACTCAAGAGACGCATGCCCTAGTTGCGAAGAAAGAAAATGTCGCTCCTCGTGATCAAGAATTTTATGATAAAGCATATAATTTATTGGCTGAGGCTCATAAAGCCTTGTCTGAAAATAAGGGTCGTACTTCTGATTTCCAAGCCTTAGACAAATTAGCAGAACGTTTGAATGATGAATCGACTAATAAAGGAAAATTGGTAGATGATTTATTAGCATTCCTAGCACCAATTACTCATCCAGAGCGACTTGGCAAACCAAATTCTCAAATTGCTTATACAGACGATGAAATTAAATTAGCGAAATTAGCAGGTAAGTATACAACAGAAGATGGATATATCTTTGACATTCGTGATATTAGCAGTGATGAGGTAGATGCTTATGTAACTCCGCATATGACCCATAGTCATTGGATTAAGAAAGAGAGCTTGTCTGAAGCTGAAAGAGTGGCAGCCCAGGCTTATGCTAAAGAGAAAGGTTTGACACCTCCTCCAACAGCGAATCAGGGTTCAGGAAATACTGAGGTTAAAGGAGTAGAAGCAATCTATAATAAAGTGAAAGCTGCTAAGAAGGTCCCACTTGATCATATTCCTTACAATCTACAACATACTGTTGAAGTTAAAAATGGTAGCTTAATTATACCTCATTACGACCATTACCATAACATTAAATTTGGTTGGTTTGACGAAGGACTCTATGAAGCACCTAAGGGTTATAGCCTTGAGGATCTCTTTGCGACTGTAAAATATTATGTTGAACATCCTGAAGAACGTCCTTACTCAGATAATGGTTGGGGAAATGCCAGCGACCATGTTCGTAAAAATAAGGCAGACCAAGACGGTAAACATAATGAAAATAAGGAACATGATGAAGTAAGTGAGCCAACTCGCCCTGAATCTGATGAAAAAGAGAATCACGCTGTTTTAAATCCTTCAGTAGATAATCTTTATAAGCCGAGTACTGATGAAGAAGAGACAGCGGAGGAGTCTAAAGATAAAACAGACGAAGATGAAGTCCCTCAAGTAGAGACTGAAAAAGTAGAAGCCAAGCTCAAAGAAGTAGAAACTTTACTTGATAAAGTAACGGATGCTGGTTTGAAAGCCAATGCGACAGAGAGCCTGGCTGGTTTACGAAATAATTTGAGTCTTCAAACCATGGATAATAATGGTATCATGGCAGAAGCAGAAAAATTACTTGCTTTGTTAAAAGGTAGTGAGTCAGTAACGACAAAAACAGCGGTATAAATTTTATCCTATAAATCAAGATGATGTAAGAGTCAGTAGCAATACTGGCTTTTATTTTTTTAAAATGACATAAAAATCTTGACAGATAAACTTAAAAAAGGTAAACTATTTACTGGTTAATTAATTGGTTAAATAACCGGTTTAGAAAAACTGTTTAACCGAGAAAAAGAAGTTAAGAAAAAGCTTCATCATTTATTGAAATGAGGAATTTATGAAATTCAGTAAAAAGTATATTGCCGCCGGATCAGCTGTTATCGTATCCTTGAGTCTTTGCGCCTATGCACTGAACCAGCATCGCTCGCAGGAAAATAAGGATAATAATCGTGTCTCTTATGTGGATGGCAGTCAGTCGAGTCAGAAAAGTGAAAAACTGACACCAGACCAGGTCAGCCAAAAGGAAGGAATTCAGGCCGAGCAAATTGTTATCAAGATTACAGATCAGGGCTATGTGACGTCACACGGTGATCACTATCATTACTATAACGGGAAAGTTCCTTATGACGCCCTCTTTAGTGAAGAACTTCTGATGAAGGATCCAAATTATCAACTTAAGGATGGAGATATTGTCAATGAAGTCAAGGGTGGTTATATCATCAAGGTCGATGGAAAATATTATGTTTACCTGAAAGATGCAGCTCATGCTGATAATGTTCGAACTAAAGATGAAATCAACCGTCAAAAACAAGAACATGTCAAAGATAATGAGAAGGTCAGCTCAGATGTTGTTGTAGCAAGGTCTCAGGGACGTTATACGACAGATGATGGTTATGTATTTAACGCTTCAGATATCATTAAAGATACAGGTGATGGTTATATTGTACCTCACGGTGGTCACTATCATTTCATTCCTAAGAGTGATCTTTCAGTTGGTGAATTAGCTGCAGCAAAATCTTATTTATCTGGCAATAGTTCAGCGCTTACTCAAACCTTGTCATTAACGGCGAATAATGGTGTTTCTGCTGATGATGGTTATGTCTTTAACCCTAATGATATTGTTAGAGATACTGGCGATGCTTATATTGTACGACATGGGGACCACTATCACTATATTCCTAAATCATCTCTTAACAATCATCAATCACAATCTAACACTCCAAGCTTAGAAAGTCCTTCTAATTCTACAACAAAAAATCCGTTACCACATGTTCATCATGAAGAAGAACATGATCACGGCTTTGATGCTGATAGAGTCATCAGCGAAGATGAGGCGGGCTTTATCATGAGTCACGGTGATCACAATCATTACTTCTTCAAGAAGGATTTGACAGCTGATCAAATCAAGGCAGCGCAAGATCATTTGAAAGCTAAATCACCAGTGATACCAAGCCCAAGTCATGACGATCACGATCATGGATTTGATGCTGATAGAGTCATCAGCGAAGATGCGGCGGGCTTTATCATGAGCCATGGCGACCATAATCATTACTTCTTTAAGAAAGATTTGACGCCTGAGCAAATCAAGGCCGCACAAGATCGTTTGAAAGCCAAGTCACCAGTGATACCAAGCCCAAGTCATGACGATCACGATGAAGATCATCATGGACACCATCATGATGACGATCACGATCATGGATTTGATGCTGATAGAGTCATCAGCGAAGATGCGGCGGGCTTTGTCATGACACATGGTGATCACAATCATTACTTCTTTAAGAAAGATTTGACACCTGAGCAAATCAAGGCCGCACAAGATCATTTGAAAGCCAAGTCACCAGTGACACCAAGTCCAAGTCATGAGGGCCACGATGAAGACGAGCATGACCACCATCATGGTGAAGACCATGATCACGGTTTTGATGCCGATCGTGTCATCAGTGAGGATGAGCAAGGTTTTGTCATGAGTCACGGAGACCATAATCATTACTTTTTCAAGAAAGACTTGACAGCAGACCAAATTAAGGCTGCACAAGACCATTTGAAAACACATCATGATGCAGAGCCTGTAAAACCTCTTGCTAAAACGGTAGAGTCTTTCTCAAGAGATGCTAGCGATGAAGAAAAGATTGCTTATATTTCTAAGACCTACGGTGTTCCACTTGAAGCTATTAGAATTTCAAACGGTTTCTTTGTCTTTGGAAATCCAGACCAAGCCTACGATCCAACTCATATCCACCCATATGCTGTTCGTAAGGAACATGTTCGTTTGCCACTCCAAACTGGCAATCCAGAACTTGATTTCCTAAATGAACTCTATACCACTGCTTTGCGAGATGGTGTGTCTCCTTATAGTTTACAGGTAGAAAATGGTAGTTTTGTGATTCCTCATGGCGACCATAATCACTACATCAAGGTTCAAACTAAGGGATATGAAGTGGCTTTGAAAAACAAGATTCCAGCCCTCCAATCCAATTATCAACCTGGAGCTTTTGATGAGAAGGCAGTCTTGGCAAAAGTAGATCAACTTTTAGCTGATAGCAGAAGTATCTATAAAGACAAGCCTATTGAACAAAGACAGATTGAGTTAGCCTTAGGTCAGTTTACTGAAAACATGAAGAAACTGGCAACTAACTCTACAGCAGGTTATCTTGCAACACTGGATCTCTTTGATAAGCAATATATCCATGTTGATGACAGTGTCAAACCTGTTGAAACAAGTGCTTTAGATAAGAAATATCAAGCCTTGATTGATAAAATCAATACACTGGATACAGACTCTTATGGACTTCCAAAGAAAGATCTTCTCGTTCGACTCCAAGAAGCTAAGTTAGCTAAAGATGAGGCTGGTTTAACAGCGGTTGAATCACAACTTCAAGCCTTGCAAGACTTTAATGACCGAACAGGTGTTACAACTGTAGAATACATCAAGTATTTCTACGAACACGTAAATGACGGTCGTTTGAGTGATGAACTTCGAAACAAAGTAGCTCAGTTGACTTGGACCTTGTATCAATCTCAATCCTTCCTTAAGGCAGCAGAATTGAACAAATTATTCCCAAGCATCTATCAGGCAAAACAAGAAGTGGAAGAAGCTTTGAAAGCTCAACCAACTAATGCGAAATCAAGTCAGACAGTTCTAGATACTGAAAAAGTCGATAATCAAAGTGCTAAGACAGCTATTTATGGCTTCTTGAAAGAATTGTACGGAGACTTTATGCCTGAAGAGCATGTCAATCATGTTAGCAAGGAACAAGTAGAAAGTCTCTTGAGCAAGGCAACTCAACTCTTGGAACAAATCCAAGAAGAAGGCATTAGACAATCTTTGGCAGAAGAAGTAGAAAATCTCAAAGCTGCCACAAACAAGGCTGATGCTGACTTGGATGAAGTAAATAGTCAGGTGAAAGATGTCTTGACTCGTATCGCTAGCGCCCTTCAACAAGAGAAGGAAAATGCTGAGCAAGATCCTCAGACGCTTGTTCTCTATCAAAAACTCTACGATATTCTTATGTCGCTTCATGCTTATTTAGAAAACAATAAGGGTTCTGATGCGGACTTTGATAAGGTGGATGCTCTACTAGATCAACTTTCTGCTAAGAGTAAAGATAAAGCTGCTTTACTTGAATTGACAAAAGCTATTCTGGTCTTGAATCAAGAAATCAAGTCAAAATCAAGTGCAAGTGAAGAAGCAACTCCATCAACAAATGCTGAATCAAATGGTGATAAGACAAGTGCTGAGAACCAACCAAACGTAGCTGTAGAATCTAACAGTGAAACTGCAAGTGACGAAAACAAACAGAGCAATGCAACAGATTCTAAACCAGCTGAATCAGCTTCAGAAAAGGAAACAACAGATTCTAAACCAGGTGAATCAACTTCAGAAAAGGAAACGGCAGAATCTACAACAAGTGCTGGAAATCAAGAAAAACCAGCAGAATAAAAAGAAAGGCGAAGTAGCTGAGCTACCTCGTCTTTTTTAGTCTTTATAAGCGACGATACCAATGATGGTATCAACTGCACGTTCCATAGTCTGAAGGCTGACGTATTCAAAACGTCCATGCATGTTTTCCCCACCAGCAAAGATATTTGGAGTCGGGATTCCCATAAAGGAAATTTTAGAGCCGTCTGTTCCACCACGGATTGGTTCAATAATAGGCGTGATCCCTAAATCTTCCATAACAGCTTTGGCAATGGTGATTGGAGTCATATCTTTTTCAATGACTTCTTTCATATTGTAGTACTGGTCTGTCAAGTTTAGAGTGACACGGTCGCTACCAAGTTCTTCATTCATCTTATCAGCGATAGACTGCATATCTGTTTTACGCGCTTCAAAGGCATCTTTTTCAAAATCACGAATGATGTAGCTTGCACGCACCTCCTCAACGCTTCCAGTCACATCCATAAGATGGTAGAATCCTTGGTAACCATCCGTTAACTCAGGTCGGTCATTCTCTGGAAGTTGATTATGAAAATCAATTGCTAGCTGAAGGGCGTTGACCATTTGCCCTTTGGCAGTACCAGGGTGGACATTGCGTCCTTGGAAATGCAATTCAGCCCCAGCTGCTGAAAAAGTCTCGTACTGAAGTTCACCTAGTGGGCCACCATCAACTGTGTAGGCAAAATCCACATCAAAATCTTCTGCATCAAATTTATTAGCACCAACACCGATTTCCTCATCTGGACCAAAGCCAACACGAATCTCACAGTGTTTGATTTCAGGATGGGCAGTCAGATATTCAATGGCAGTCATAATCTCAGCAATTCCTGACTTGTCATCAGCACCTAGCAAGGTTGTTCCGTCAGTTGTGATGAGGCTTTGTCCTGGATATTTTTCAAGACTCTTAAAGTCAGCTGGATCTAATTTAAAACCAGAGTTTCCAAGTTCAATCACACCACCATCGTAGTTTTCAATTACCTGTGGATTGACTCCTTCGGCATTAAAATCAGCAGTATCCATGTGGGAGATGAAGCCGATTTTACGTGTTAAAGACGGATCGTTGGCTGGTAAGGTACCAATCGCAAAACCATTTGGAAGGTAGTAGACGTTTTGCAGTCCAACACGTTTCATTTCAGGGATAAGAATATTTGTCGCGAAATTAACCTGACTCTGTGTACTTGGAGTAGTAGTAGAGTGTTCATCAGAGCGCGTATTGACCTTAACGTAGGTCAAGAAGCGGTCCAAGAGATTTGGATAAGTCATAAAAAACTCCTTTTGAATTCATTTTTTCCATTGTATCATAGAAAAGAGAGAAAAACAAAAAACAGAAGTTCGGGAAATTCGCTATGTTGGCGTTTACTTATCAACGAATTAATGATAAAATAAACTTGATAAAAATATCACAAGGAAGCGATTATGAAAAAAGCAATTTTAATGATGACTTTCGGTTCGCCAGAAGAGATTACCTTTGAAGGTGTGGCTGATTTTTTCACAAATATTCGTCGTGGAGTGAGACCTCAAGACCACGAAATTCAAACTCTCTACGATAATTATGTACGAATTGGGGGCACGCCTCTGCAAAAAATTACTCGAGAAGAGATTGCTTTGGTAGAAGCTAGGCTGGGGAATGAGTATAGTGTTTATTTTGCTAATAAGTTTTCTAGACCCTTTATCCCAGATGTGATTGGTCAGATGGAAGCAGACGGTATTGAGCAGTGTATTTGCTTGATTTTAGAGCCCCATTATTCTTTCTACTCTGTCATGGGCTATGAGAAATTTTTAGAAAGCAAACAAATTCAATTTTTAGTTATTAAGGATTGGTATCAAGAAGAAGCGCTCTTAAACTATTGGGCAGATGAAATTGATAAGATTTTAAAAGAAGAAGTAAAGCAGGATAGCTTTAAAGTCATCTTTTCAGCTCACAGTGTCCCCATTTTTGCCTTGGATTTTGGTGATCCTTATATCGATCAAATTTTTGAAAATAGCAAGTTAGTCGCTGAAAAACTAGGTTTGAGTTCTGAGCAATATACTAACACTTGGCAAAGTGAAAGTGATATCGGGATTCCATGGATTAAGCCAGATGTCTTGGAGTATCTTAGAGAGCAGAAAGAACATCCAGACCATTATATTTTTGTTCCTATCAGTTTTATCAGTGAGCACATTGAGGTCTTGTTTGACAACGATGTGGAATGTTATGACTTGTGTCAGGAATTGGGGGTGAACTATCATCGTCCACCAATGCCAAATACAGATTCTCGTTTGATTGATGCCTTGGTCAATACAGTCAGAGCTAATGAACATCAAGAGTTTAAGGAATTTCTCCCAGAAGAAGAAACCTTTGATGAGTTAGTTCCTTCAGATGAGACTAAAAATATCTTGGCTGAATCTCAAGATTTACAAATGCCAGAATTTGTGAAAAAATTGATTGAGAAAAAAGGTCGAGAGAATGTTAAGATGCCTTATCTAATCAAGAAAATGCTTGAGAAAGCAGGCAAGTTACCGAAAGAGTAAAGAAAAAAGGATTTAGCTTTGTGCTAGATCCTTTTAAATGATTATTTTTTCTCAAGAAGAGCTTTGATTTCTTGAAGTACTTCCAACTCAGTTGGACCAGCTGGAGCTTCCTCAGCAGCTTCTTTCTTAGTAAGGCTTTGAGCTTTTTCAATACCTTTAATAACGAAGAAGAGAACAGTACCGATAACTAGGAAGTTGATAACAGCACTCAAGAATTTACCATATGTAACACCATTCCAAGCAAGCTCAGCGATGTTTTGTACTTTCGCAGCTTCCAAGGCTGGATTCAAAATAAGTGGAGTGATGATATCGTTAACAAGTGAAGTAACGATTGCACCAAAAGCAGAGGCAATAATCACACCGACAGCAAGATCAACAACATTACCACGAAGCAAAAATGCTTTAAGATCTTTTAACATTTTCATAATTTCCTTTCAAAAAATTTTTACACTTAATTATATATTAATTAAGAAGTTCTTACAAGCTATATGTTTAAAATTTTTCTTATTTTTTAAAAATAAATACCTTACTAAAAATGTAATTGAGGATAATTATTAAGAATTGTGCAAGAACGGTTTCAATACTATTCACCTTATTAATATTATCATTTACAAATTGCCCGATAATATTAGGAAACTGAGTTACAAAGAGAAAAGTTAAAAACAAGTCTAAAAGAAAAGTAGAAAGACGTGCCAGAGTAAATTTCACTAAACGGTTTGGCCAATTCTGCCTATCTTGTTTAAATACGATTGTATCATTTGTAATAAATGCAAACAGGATACCGATAACATTTGCTAGTCCAGTAGCAAGCAGTTCTCTATGAGTTAGTTGATAAATGAATAATCTAGATAGAATGGAGACAAGAGTAGTTGCTATTCCAAAAAAGAGATAGGCTAAGAGCTCATTCTCGAAGAGACTTTGAATGTGTTTTTTCATGCTTTTAGTATAGCATAAAGCAGGCTATTGTGCTATACTAGTAAGGTTGATTGAACCAACCCTTGGTGCTTAGCTTCTTTCACCAAGCATATTAAACGCGAGTAATCGCCAAAGGAGAACAAATGAAAAAATTAACTATTCGTGATGTAGCAGACATTGCCATTGTTGCTGCTATCTATGTCGTTTTAACTGTCACACCACCTCTGAATGCCATTAGCTATGGGGCTTACCAGTTCCGTATTTCAGAAATGATGAACTTTATGGCTTTTTACAATCCTAAGTACATCATCGGAGTTACCATCGGTTGTATGATTGCTAATTTCTTTAGCTTCGGACCGCTAGATGTCTTTGTTGGTGGTGGATCAACCTTAGTATTCCTCAGTCTAGGTGTTTGGCTTTTTGCAAAACACAGCAAGGATTATCTTTTTAACGGATTGATTCGAAAAGATCATTTCTTCTTCTCAATCCTCTTTTCAATTTCTATGTTTACTATCGCTGCCGAGTTGAATATCGTAGCGCAATTACCATTTTTCCTTACTTGGTTTACAACAGGGATTGGTGAATTTGCCTCATTGATTGTTGGAGCGATTATTATTGGTAAAATTGATCGTCGCATCGATTTAAGCAAATAGAAAAAGATGAGCTGGGTGGCTATTACCTAGCTTTTTCTTATGGAAAATTTCTAAGGAAACTTGACAAGATTTTCTAACTATAGTATACTTTTTAAGTAAGCTGATTTAGCTCAGTTGGCAGAGCGCATCCATGGTAAGGATGAGGTCGCCGGTTCAATCCCGGCAATTAGCATGAAATAGACAGAAAAGCCCTTGATTTACAAGGGTTTTTGTTATGTCTGCCCCAAATCTGCCCCAAATTATTTTGATAATTGCTATTTTAGATCTGTATGGGGTTTAGTTTAACGTAGAGGGATTGTTTGTTTATGAATTCTCATTTGGAGTGGTATTGTATTTTTAGTCATTAGATTTCGATTTTATAATATAAAAATACCAAATATGTGATAAAAGGTTATCGCTTTTTACGTTATGTATAGATAAGAGATTAAGAAAAAGAATATAGTAATAAACGGACAGTTGGAACCTTCTGTGTTATACTAGAGATATGTTAGATTTGAAAGAATACGGTATCATCATGTGGCCCGAGGAGAAGATTATTTCTTTCCGTGAGAAACTTCTCGCTTGGTATGATGAAAACAAAAGAGATTTACCTTGGAGGAGAAGTAGGAATCCTTATCATATCTGGGTATCTGAAATCATGCTCCAGCAGACCAGGGTGGATACAGTTATCCCTTACTACGAACGATTCTTGGACTGGTTTCCAACAGTGGAAAGTTTGGCAAATGCGCCTGAAGAAGGTTTGTTGAAGGCTTGGGAGGGCTTGGGCTATTATTCTCGAGTGCGCAATATGCAGGCTGCAGCCCAGCAGATTATGACTGACTTTGGTGGTCAATTTCCAAACACTTATGAAGGAATTTCTAGCCTGAAAGGAATTGGCCCTTACACTGCGGGAGCCATTTCCAGTATTGCTTTTAACTTGCCTGAGCCTGCTGTAGACGGTAATGTCATGCGAGTTTTGGCGCGTCTGTTTGAAGTCAATCATGATATTGGCATTCCAAGTAATCGCAAAATTTTTCAGGCAATGATGGAAATCTTGATTGATCCGAATCGTCCGGGTGACTTTAATCAAGCTTTGATGGACTTGGGTTCAGACATTGAGGCTCCTGTAAATCCTAGACCAGAAGAGAGTCCGGTGAAGGACTTTAGTGCAGCATATCAGAATGGAAGCATGGACCGTTATCCAATCAAGGCTCCAAAGAAAAAGCCAGTTCCCATTTATCTAAAAGCACTAGTTGTGAAAAATGCTCAGGGACAATTTCTACTTGAAAAAAATGAAAGTGAAAAGTTGTTGGCGGGATTTTGGCATTTTCCCTTGATAGAAGTAGATGAGTTTTCGCAAGAAGAGCAGTTTGACCTCTTCCATCAGGTTGCAGAAGAAAATGTGAACTTTGGTCCCAGTCCAGAAGAGAGTTTCCAGCAGGACTATGACCTAGATGTTGATTGGCTTGATATTTATTTTGACACTGTTAAGCATGTCTTTAGTCATCGCAAGTGGCATGTTCAAATTGTAGCAGGCCAGGTGAGTGATTTCCATGATTTTTCAGATAGGGAAGTTCGCTGGCTTTCACCAGAAGAGTTTAAGAATTACCCACTTGCCAAACCCCAACAAAAAATTTGGCAGGCTTATGCACAAGCCAATTTAGATAGTAGCAAAGACTAGCTACTATGTCTTCTTGTTATTTTTTTGGTATAATAGTAGAGAAAAAGGTGAACATATGAAAAAAATATTAATTGTAGATGATGAAAAACCAATCTCGGATATTATCAAGTTTAATATGACCAAGGAAGGTTATGAGGTTGTAACTGCTTTTAACGGTCGTGAAGCGTTAGAGCAATATGAAGCAGAGCAGCCAGATATTATTATTTTGGATTTGATGCTTCCGGAAATTGATGGTTTAGAAGTTGCTAAGACTATTCGTAAGACCAGTAGTGTGCCTATTATCATGCTTTCGGCTAAGGATAGCGAATTTGATAAGGTTATCGGTTTAGAGCTGGGGGCGGATGACTATGTGACCAAACCTTTCTCAAATCGTGAGTTGCAGGCGCGTGTCAAAGCTCTTCTACGTCGTACGGACTTGGTTTCTGTAGATAATCAAGACTCTGATGAAAAGAAAACCCAAACCTTGCAAATTGGGGACTTGGAGATTGTGCCAGATGCTTATGTGGCTAAAAAATACGGTGAAGAACTAGATTTAACCCACCGTGAATTTGAGCTTTTGTATCACTTGGCGTCTCATATCGGTCAAGTAATTACGCGTGAACACTTGCTTGAAACTGTCTGGGGTTATGATTATTTCGGAGATGTTCGGACTGTTGATGTAACTATCAGACGTTTGCGTGAGAAGATTGAAGATACACCAAGTCGTCCAGAATATATTCTAACACGTCGCGGTGTTGGTTATTATATGAGAAATAATGATTAAACTAATTAAAGACACAGTTTTAACCAGTGATTTTATCTTTATCCTCATTTTACTTGGCTTTATTTTAGTCGTGACCTTGCTTTTACTAGAAAATCGTCGGGATAATATTCGGCTGAAGCAAATCAATCAAAAGGTAAAAGACCTGATTGCAGGAGATTATTCTCAGGTTTTGGATATGCAGGGAAGCTCTGAAATCACTAATATTACCAATAATCTCAATGATTTATCAGAAGTAATTCGGTTGACCCAAGAAAATCTGGAACAAGAGAGTAAACGATTACATAGTATCCTCTCTTACATGACAGACGGAGTCCTTGCGACCAATCGTCGTGGTAAGATTACCATGATTAATGACATGGCTAAGAAACAGCTAGGCGTTCAGAAAGAAGAAGTTCTCAATAAAAGTATTCTAGAATTGCTTAAGATTGAAGATGAGTATGAACTGCGTGATTTGATTACCCAAATTCCTGAGCTCATGATTGATTCTCAGGATGCCAATGGTGAGTATCTGAGCCTTCGTGTACGCTTTGCCTTGGTCCGTCGTGAGTCAGGCTTTATCTCAGGTCTGGTTGCCGTTCTGCATGATACAACGGAGCAAGAGAAGGAAGAGCGCGAACGGAGACTTTTTGTTTCCAACGTTAGTCATGAGCTACGGACGCCTCTGACTAGTGTAAAATCCTATCTTGAAGCTTTGGATGAGGGAGCCTTGTCAGAACCTGTTGCGCCAGACTTTATCAAGGTGTCTCTAGATGAAACCAACCGTATGATGCGGATGGTGACAGACCTTCTCCATCTTTCACGGATTGACAATGCGACCAGTCATCTAGATGTGGAACTGATTAACTTCACGGCCTTTATTACCTTTATTCTCAACCGTTTTGATAAGATGAGGGGACCAGATGAAGAGAAGAAATATGAATTAGTCAGAGATTATCCCATTACCTCTGTCTGGATTGAAATTGATACAGACAAGATGACGCAAGTGATTGATAATATTCTCAACAATGCCATTAAGTATTCACCAGATGGTGGTAAAATTAAAGTGACAATGAAGACAACTGATGATCAGATGATTTTATCTATCTCAGACCAAGGCTTGGGTATTCCTAAGCAGGATTTACCACGTATTTTTGACCGTTTCTACCGTGTTGACCGTGCTAGAAGTCGTGCCCAAGGTGGAACAGGATTGGGACTGTCTATTGCCAAAGAAATTATCAAACAACATAATGGTTTTATTTGGGCTAAAAGTGAATACGGTAAGGGATCAACCTTCACCATTGTACTCCCTTATGATAAGGATGCAGTGAAAGAAGAAGTATGGGAGGATGAAGTAGAAGACTAGAATGAGTGAAACAGGCTTTAAATACAGTATTTTAGCATCGGGTTCCAGTGGAAATTCCTTTTATCTGGAAACCCCAAAAAAGAAACTTTTAGTGGATGCCGGCTTGTCTGGCAAGAAAATCACCAGTCTGCTAGCTGAAATTAATCGCAAGCCAGAAGACTTGGATGCCATCTTGATTACCCATGAGCATTCAGATCATATCCACGGTGTGGGTGTTTTGGCTCGCAAGTATGGTATGGATCTTTATGCCAATGAAAAAACCTGGCAGGCTATGGAAAATAGCAAGTACCTTGGCAAGGTGGATTCTTCGCAGAAGCATATCTTTGAAATGGGCAAAACCAAAACTTTTGGAGATATCGATATCGAGAGTTTTGGTGTGAGTCATGATGCAGTCGCACCGCAGTTCTATCGTTTTATGAAGGATGATAAGAGTTTTGTCATGCTGACTGATACAGGTTATGTTAGTGACCGTATGGCGGGGATTGTCGAGAATGCAGATGGCTATCTTATCGAGTCCAACCATGATGTAGAGATTTTGCGAGCAGGTTCTTACGCTTGGCGACTCAAACAACGAATCCTATCGGATCTCGGTCACCTTTCTAACGAGGACGGTGCTGAAGCTATGATTCGTACCTTGGGAAACCGTACTAAGAAAATCTACCTTGGGCATTTATCTAAGGAGAACAATATCAAGGAACTGGCTCATATGACCATGGTCAATCAGCTAGCACAAGCTGATCTAGGTGTAGGAGTGGACTTTAAGGTTTACGATACCTCACCGGATACCGCAACACCATTGACAGATATATAAAAAAGAACATCGAAGGGTGTTCTTTTTCCATATAGAAAATTTCAGGGGGGAAATATGGTATAATAGGCCTTGCGATATAAGAAATATAGCTTTATATTTTATAAATAAAAAGCAAGTCTAGTTGCTATTGACTTCTAACTTCTTGTTACTATAATTAAAATGTTAAAAGTTAAAAAAACGAACAATATGAGAGAGAAATTATGCCAAAAGAAATTGATATTGAGTATTACCACCAGTTAGCCTTGCAAAAACAGAAGGAACACCGTAAAGTCTTAGCCAATTTAAAGAAAAAACCACCAAAAAATCTAGATAAGCTGGCCCAGCGGATTCACGAAGAGGTCTTTGCGGAGATTGATTGTACTGCTTGTGCTAACTGTTGTAAGACCTTGGGGCCTGACTTTAAAGAAGCGGATATTACAAGAATCGCCAAGTACTTTAAGATGAAATTACCAGCTTTTGAAGCGGAGTTTTTGCAAGTAGATGAAGATGGTGATAAGGTTTTCAAATCCATGCCCTGCCCCTTTTTAGGAGGAGATAACCTCTGTTCCATCTATGACGTTCGTCCAAAGGCTTGTCGGGAATTTCCCCATACAGATCGCAAAAAGATCCATCAAATCAACCATTTAACGATTAAGAATACTTTGACCTGTCCAGCAGCCTATCTCTTTGTTGAGAAATTAAAAGAAAAAATCGAATGAAGGAATCTTTATTCAATTTTTTATGTACTTTATGATGTAATATCAAATAATTATTTTCCATCCCCAAATAACATGTAATATTGTTACACTTATTAAATGATTGTTTGTGAATTAAGCGTTTATATGGTATAATTTTTGTAGAAATGTTATTAATATGTGGGATTTTGCTAATGCGTGATTCCTTTTAATTAAGGAGAAAAACTGTATGAAAAAACTTACTAAGTTTGGCATCATTNCAATGTCTGTCTTTGCTCTAAATTTAGTTTCTCAGTCAGTAGTTCAAGCTGAAGGAACTAATAGCGAACCAGCAAATGTTTCAGAGACACTAGGTATTACTAATTCAACTGATGCTGAGAACACTTCTTCAGTAGACAATAGGGTTGCACCAGACCCTACTAGTGACACCTCACGAAAATCAGACGAACCAGATGGTAGCAATATCATTGATGAGGGCGGTTATGTCAATGTTGAAGGACTTCCAGCACATTTTAGTGAAGATGGTAAAAGTGTCGTCNACAATTACATCGTAGCCTTTAAAGGAATGCACTCAAGTACTCATGGCGAAACAGTCCAAGGCGTTCGTGTTCGTATACCAGAAATAGTTGGTTCTAAAGTTGATTTCACTTTGATTGGAACACGTGATGCTAATGAAAATCCTGTAGATGTCAATGTTCCTATGAAAGAGTTCTCGTATAATAAAGATATGGAATCAACTGATGGAAAGGAGATTGTTCCAACTGCAGAAGAACTAGCGGCTGGTAAGAAACCTTCCATTGTTAATATGAATGATTATGAAACATATGACGATGAAAGTGAATCTTTCAATGATAAAGTTAATATATATGCTGTTAGTTCAAAAACATTGAGATCAAATGCTTTTCGTATATCTGTGACCGTACCCTTGGAGGAAGCTAAGAAGATCAAGTACTTACCAATTGACGCTAGATTTGGTTGGAAATGTTCTCAAGAAGGTACGCTTGGTTCATATGAAGAAGGTTGCCAAATTCTAGAAGATTATCCTCAAACTCGCCCATATTATAAAGACAGTAATGGAAAAAATACTTATGGTGCTCTAGCTAATCCAAGCTTAGTAGATGATACTTATGTTCAGAATAATCATCTAATTAGGTCAGTTTCAAACCAAAATACTCATATCACACCAAATAACGGTGACTGGAAAACTATTCCTCATGATGTTAATATTAATCCTGAGACCTTCTTTAATTATGTTAAAATTTTTAACTTGAAATACAATCCTTCTGTTAAATACTATGCTTCAGAATTTGAAGATATGGCTGATCAGGATGTTTCTACGCTTCATTATGGAGATGTAGTGGTGGATTATGTGATTAAAGGAACAAATCAATCTATTAAGGAGACTTATCAAGACACACCATTACCATCTATTTATGGATCTGATGGAAATCTTGTGACTTATAATGCTGCTGAAAACGCAGATGAGCGTCCGTCTTCTATCACTGTAGATGGTAAAAAATACAATCTAGTTGGTGTTTCTTCAACATCTGCACCTGAAACAGGTCAGTTAAAAGAAGGTACAACTCATGTTATATATGAGTATGAGAAAGAACCAGATCCAAAACCAACACCAGATCCAAAACCAACTCCAAATCCAGAGCCAACTCCGGATCCAAAACCAACACCAGATCCAAAACCAACTCCAAATCCAGAGCCAACNCCGGATCCAAANCCAANACCNNATCCANANCCANCTCCAAATCCAGAGCCAACTCCGGATCCAAAACCAACACCAGATCCAAAACCAACTCCAAATCCAGAGCCAACTCCGGATCCAAAGCCAATACCGAATCCAGAGCCAGCTCCAAAACCTGTTCAACCAGAAAATGTTCAATCTACTGATCAAAAATCAAATCCAGAAAAAGCTCAGTTACCAAATACAGGAACTTCTGATTCGCCATTAGCTATGAATCTTCTTGCTATTTTAGCTGGAATCTTTGGTATTTCACTTTTCAAAAAAAGTAAAAAATCAGAGAACTAAGTAAATAGTTTTAAAAAAAGTCATCCAAATTGGATGGCTTTTTAGTGTAGTCCCCTATATTTCTATAGTCTACTCACTATTTTCTTTTTAGCATTTAGCCGTATCTACGAGTCCTTTAGTTTTGGGGAGAGCTCCCTTCATATGCACTATCTCTTTGTGGTTCCTCTAGTAGGGAGTATCATTCTGGTATTATTGTTGAAAACCATTCCAAACTTAGGGCGACTCAGTCTAAACTTGTGGAACTCCGCAGTTGCAGTACTAACAGCAGGAATGCTTTTTCGAGGAATTGTCAATCTATCAGGTCGTTCAACGACACTAGATCAACCCTACTGGTATGTTGGTATAGCTTTTGCTATCTTGGCTATAGTATCACTTTTCTTTCAGAAGAAAAACAGTAAGTAATTAGCTTAAAAATGAAAAAACTGGTTGTTGAGAGAAACAGCCAGTTTTATTGTGGTATAATGAAGTAAGAAAAAACCTCAACCTACTTGAAAATGAAGGGAGTACTCCTGTGCCTAGACCGAAGACAAAAGAGGAGCTAGTGCTGGCCTCTAAGGAAAACTATGAAAAGCTCAATCGTTTCATCTCCCAACTAAGTGAAGATGAGCTACAGACTCCATTTGATTTTTCAAGAGACCCAAAGAAAAAAGAAGCTCACTGGAAAAGGGATAAAAATCTAAGAGATGTTCTGATCCATCTTTATGAATGGCATCAGTTACTTTTGACTTGGGTACATTCTAATCAAGAAGGTAACGAAAGGCCTTTTCTACCTGAACCTTATAATTGGAAAACTTATGGAGAAATGAATATCGCTTTTTGGACGAAGCACCAGAAAACCTCCTTAGAAGAAGCGACTAGACTCCTAGAACAATCACATAGGGAGGTTTTAGAGTTGATAGAAGTTTTTAGCAATGATGAACTCTTTACCAAAGGTATCTATAAGTGGACGGGAGGGACAAGTCTAGGTTCTTACTTTGTCAGTAGTACGTCAAGCCACTATGATTGGGCTCTGAAAAAACTCAAAGCTCATCGGAAGAATTGTAAGGGATAGATGGCCTATTTGAAATTGCAAGAATGAGTTCTTTTAAACGTAATACTCTTCGAAAATCAAATTCAAACTGCGTCAACGTCGCCTTGCCGTACTCAAGTACAGCCTGCGGCTAGTTTCCTAGTTTGCTTTTTGATTTTCATTGAGTATAAGATAAAAGCAAAGGGCCATCAAGTGATGTAGCCCTTTTGAGTTATACAATTAAATTACCATGCAAAAGCTGTCGTTGGAGCATTGAGCGCTTCTAACCATTGTTTATTTTTAGCAGGGCAAAGAGTTACGGATATACCTGCCATATCTAGACTGGTCATAAATGTTCCTGATTTTATAAAGGTAATAGCGACTCCTTCAATTTCTAAGAGTTGAAGGAGATCATTGATAAATACGCCCATTTCTAGGTTGGTAGTAGTACCTAGATTATTTACAAGCAATATAAATTGATCACCCTTTTTCCAATGATAGTGCAATCTTAATTTACTTATAATTTCATTTGCAAGGATTTCCGACGATTGGAATGGGACGATACGATATCCTTCTTCGCCATGTATCCCAATGCCATAAGAAATATTTCCTTCTTCTAAGTTAAATAGTGGACGGATGGCTTGGGGGAGACTAGCCGATTTCGTTGCAAAACCAATTGTTGCGATTTCGGGAGCAAGCTGATGACCTAAATCAGTTAGTTGCTCGATGTCGGCACCATTTTGAGCTGCATATCCTAGAATTTTATGAAGTAAAATAGTCCCTGCAAGCCCTCTTCCTCTAATTTGAAATCTATTGCGAGGTTCAATAGAAATATCGTCGTGTGCTAGACTATAGCCGACTTTAATTCCTTCTTGTCTAGCAGTATTAATGGCCCAGCTAAATTCTTTGATGTCTGCTTCGAAATTTTTTACAATGATGAAGACACCGTGACCATTGTTTAAAAAACGAATGGACTCTAAGATTTCAGTTCTTGTAGGAGGAGTAAATAATTGGCCATAGATAGCAGCAGTAAGCATTCCTTCTCCCACATATCCAATATGCGCAGGTTCGTGACCGGAACCTCCACCCGACAATATTGGAACTTGATGAGGATTGCGATTTTTTTGATAGACTAAAGGTAAGGTAGGGTGTTTTTCTAATTCAGGGTGACTGCTGACAGTTGCCGAAATGTAACTTGAAATAATTTTCTGTTTATGATTTGAAATAAATGTCATTGTGGTCTCTTTCCAATAATTGTCATGATTAGAAAGTCTGGTTGTGGAACTGGACTTTTTTTATTGACGTAAGCCTTCACGATTTCTGCTAGAGCGTGTGAATGATAGTCTAGCAAAAAACAAGTATAAGCAGATGAATCGATATCAATCTGACCGTATTCTCTTAAAATTTTTGATACAAGCAAGCGACAGTAGCTGATAAAGTGGCCATAGAAGTTATTTTGCCCTTGAATATCGAAAAGTTGAATATAAAAGTCACGCTCTTGTTCGAAATAAAGAAACAATTCTTGTAATAGTTTTTGGCCTGAAATGAAGTCCAAGTTATTGGTAATATACTCGGTTAAGTCAGTTTCAAATATCCAGTCTAGCAGCTCATATTTATCAAGAAAATGATTGTAAAAGGTCTGTCTACGAATGCCAGCTGATTCCATGATATCTACAATAGAGATTTTATCAAATTCTCTAGTAGCTAATAGATCTCTAAATGCCTTGGCAATTCGTTTTTTTGTAATGAGTGATGATGCCATAGGAAACCTTTCTTTTACTTACTTCATTTTACCAAAAAATTTTTTTAAACGGGTTTAAAAAAGGGGACAAATAATAGAATCTGTCCCTTATCAGCAAGCAGTAAAAAATATATAATGAAAGCGAAAACAAAGGTACATGCTGAAAGGAGTTTCTCATGAAAAAAATTATAAATGAACCAACACAAGTTGTTGATGAAATGCTGCAGGGATTGTCATTTATGCATGATGACTTGGTTCAACGCCTAGATGGCTTTGATGTCATCGTTAGAAAGGCAGAAAAGACAGGAAAAGTTGGACTCATTTCAGGTGGAGGTTCAGGACATGAACCAAGTCATGCTGGATTTGTAGGAGATGGGATGTTGTCTGCTGCCATTTGTGGAGCAGTCTTCACTTCACCTACTCCGGACCAAATTTTAGAAGCTATCAAGGCGGCTGATGAAGGTGCTGGAGTTTTCATGGTCATCAAGAACTATTCTGGTGACATTATGAACTTTGAAATTGCACAAGAACTTGCTGAAATGGAAGGTATTGATGTAGCAAGCGTTGTGGTTGATGATGATATCGCTGTTGAAAATAGTCTATATACCCAAGGCCGTCGAGGTGTTGCAGGTACTATTTTAGTCCATAAAATTTTGGGTGATGCGGCTCGTTCCGGTAAATCATTATCTGAAATGAAGGACTTGGCCGACAAACTTGTCTTAGAAATTAAAACAATTGGCTTAGCTCTATCTGGCGCTACTGTTCCAGAAGTTGGGAAACCAGGTTTTGTTCTAGAAGATGATGAATTTGAATACGGAGTTGGTATTCATGGTGAGCCAGGATATAAAAAAGAGAAAATGCAACCTTCAGCACTATTGGCTTCAGAATTAGTTGAAAAACTATCTGAAGGTTTCCAGCTTAAGGATGGTGAACGCTATGGCCTTCTCATCAATGGTTTAGGAAGCACTCCTCTTATGGAGCAATACGTATTTGCAAATGATGTGGCTAAATTACTCCATGAAAAAGGTGTTGAGTTGGCATTTAAGAAAATTGGAAACTATATGACATCAATCGATATGGCTGGCTTGTCATTAACATTGATTCGATTGGCAGATGATGAGTGGTTGGATGCTCTAAATGCACCTGTTACTACCCCAGCTTGGTAAAACTCAAGGAGGAAATGTCGCATGAATGCTGAACAAGCACTTGAATGGATGAAGCTTTTTAATGAAAAGATTCAAGAACAGAAAGATTACCTTAGTGAGCTAGACACCCCTATAGGAGATGGAGACCACGGTGGAAATATGGCGCGTGGCATGGCTGCAGTTATGGAAAACTTAGAAGGAAAGCAATTTGAGACCAGCAGTGATGTTTTTAAACTTGTCTCAATGCAACTACTGAGTAAGGTAGGCGGTGCTTCTGGTCCCTTGTATGGCTCTGCTTTTATGGGCATGGCCAAGGCTGATTCAAATTCGAAAATAGATGAAATCTTACAAAGTGGTCTGGATATGATTGTCAAACGTGGGAAAGCAACAGTTGGAGAAAAGACAATGGTTGATGTTTGGACTCCAGTTATTGCTGCCTTGTCTGCTGGCCAATTGACTCAAGAGCTTATTGATCAGGTAGTGAATGCTACCAAAGATTTACTTGCAACTAAAGGAAGGGCATCTTATGTAGGAGAACGTTCTCTTGGACATATTGATCCTGGATCATTCTCATCAGGATTACTCTTTACTGCTCTTTTAGAAACTGGGGTGGTTTAATGGGAAGTATTGGTCTTGTTATCGTTTCACATTCCAAACACATTGCACAAGGTGTCGTTGAACTGATTAGTGAAGTAGCTAAAGATGTTCCGATTACTTATGTAGGAGGAACCGAAGATGGAGGAATTGGAACAAGTTTTAATCAAGTAGATAGGGTTGTTTTCGAAAATCCAGCAGATACTTTATTAGCCTTTTTTGACCTAGGTTCTGCTAAAATGAACTTAGAAATGGTGGCTGATTTCAGTGATAAAAGTATCATCATCAACAGGGTTCCAATTGTAGAAGGTGCCTATACTGCAGCTGCTCTTCTTCAGGCTGGTGCAGAACTGTCAGTTATTCAAACACAGTTGTCGGAGCTTGAAATCAATAAATAAGGAATTTTACTATAACTCTTTTTATAGGTGAGCTATTAATTATCTCAACTATAAAATTTTAAGTAAATAATTTCAAAATCAGAAAGGGATTGCTTTATGCAGTTCCTTTTTATTTTAACAGGAGTAAAGCTATAGTGTTTCTAAATTGTGAATCATTCAAAACTGATTGTGATGGGACTATTCTAGCTTTAGAATCCTTCAAAAATTAAAATTTAAGGCAATCAATTACTTAGAAGAGTACGAAAACATTTAGTTTATAGGAATTCTAGATCTAGAATTACATGGATATTTATGAAGTTAGGGTGTTCGATAGTCAGGATTGTTCTATTCTGAAAGATTTGAGCTGTCAATTGTATAGGATAGTAGTTTGCCAATGAATTTTGAAAATTAGAGGGGATAAAAAGAATCTTGACATTATTAGTTTCTTGCATTATAATGAGATTACATACCGTTAGTATGTTGAAAAGGAGTTATAATGGCAAGGAATAGAAACTCACATGAAACTAGAAAAAAAATATTAGAAGTTTCGAAAGATTTATTTTTAGAAAAAGGATTTGATAATACCTCAATACAAGATATAATCGATGGGTTAGGTGGATTGACGAAAGGTGTTATTTATCATCATTTCGAGTCTAAAGATGAAATATTGCAATCAATCATTAGCGAAAATAATCAGGAAATTTTAAATTACAATTGGAGAGGAGATACNGCATTAGAAAAAATACAAAATTCTTTGATGGATGCGTTCTCTAATTTAGAACAACAAAGGCTTGTATACTCAGCTTCAATTATGTTAAGAAGTCCACGTTTATTAGGTGAACAGTATCTAAATTTATTTTCTGATTTTTTACCAGGGATTAGAGAAAAAGTTTTCGAAGGTGTTGAAGATAAATCAATTAAAACAGAATATCCAGAAGAGCTAGCTGATTTGATTGTTTTAACATTGAATATTTGGATTGGGTTCCAAATTTCTATTTATTCAGTAGAAGAATTAAAGCGTAAAATGAATTTCATTAAACTTACTTTTGAAGGACTAGGGGTGCAGTTGATTTCTGATGAAATGATGGAGGTGATTTTCAACTTATTTGATCACTTAAAAAGTGCCAAATAAGTTTTACATATAGATATTTTTTAAAATACCATATTCTAGATATGGTATTAAAAATTCTATTATACATACCTTTAGTATGTTTCTTTTTTAAATTTTTACATACCAGAAGTATGTAAAATGCTTTTTAAATAGTGTAATTAATATTAACAAAATTTTTTGGAGGAAATAATCTATGTTGTCGCTTATTAAAATTGAATTAAATAAAGTTTCTAAATCTAAATTATTTTTAGCCTGGTTGTGTACTATATTTATAGTGTTAGGTATTACAGCAATCATTATTATGGGTTTAGGTACTGACAATAAACTAGGAGAATTCACTGGACAGGATTCTAATGTTATTAGAATTACTGGTAAATGGGAAGGTTGGGCAATTGTAGCTTCATTGTTTTCATCTTTATTTACAAAAGCAGCATTTTTGAATTTCGAATCTTATTTATTATCTACGATTATTATTGATGAATTTAAACGAAGAACAATTTTTCAGTTGTTTTCTTACCCTATTTCTAAAATAAAGTTACTTTGGGGAAAAATTCTTTCAGTCATTCTAATAGCATTTATTGCCCATTTTTCTGCACATTTAGTGATTCAATTATTCATTAGATTCATGGCTGTTGTAACTGAATCAAATTATATCCCAGTAGCGAATCAAATGATTAACTTAGCTGGAATTACGGTTGGAACAGTATTAATCGGAATACTACCTTTTGTTTTAGGTATGATTAGGCATTCAATAGCTATAACAATGCTTTCAGGACTTGGTTTAGCAGCGTTACTTTCGAATGTAAGTCCAGGAGGTTTATCTAATAATATTGCTGATAACTTATTCTTTTTGATATTTGCAAGTTTCATAAGTTTAATGATTACTTCATTTTCAATTTATACTATTTCAAGAAAAGATATTAATATCAAGTAGTATAGCTAAATTTAATGGAAGGAAAGTGCTAATTTTGTGATGATTTATTTAAACGAAGATACTGTATAAGTTAGTATTTATGCTCCTGAAGAAAAATTCTTGCATTTAAAGCTAGATATAGAAAGAGAGATAGAAATGAAAAATATTGTTGAAGTAAAAGAAGTTTTTAAAACAATTGATAAAGAAGAAATTTTAAGTGGTATCAACCTTCAAATTGCTGAAGGAGAAATCTATGGATTTTTAGGACCAAATGGCGCAGGGAAAACAACTTTAATGAAATGCATGTTATCCTTATCAACTGTTACATCTGGTAGTATTGAAATCTTTGGAAAAAATTTACAAGATCACAGAGAGGAGATTCTAAGTCAAGTTGGAAGTGTTATTGAAACACCAATTTTTTATGAAAACCTCACAGCAAAAGAAATTTTGGAAATTCACGCGCAATATATGAGGAAAAATATTACCGAATCAGATATAATAAGAGCCTTAAGGATGGTCGGATTAAAAAATACGACTAAAAAAGTAAAAGATTTTTCGTTAGGAATGAGGCAAAGGCTTGGTTTAGCTCGGGCTTTTCTAACAAAACCTAAATTGTTAATTTTAGATGAGCCAATCAATGGTTTAGATCCAATAGGAATTCAAGAAATTCGAAATCTTTTGTTGTCGCTTTCAAAGGAACATGGAATTACAATACTAATATCGAGTCATATATTATCGGAAATTTCACAGATAGCAGATAAAATTGGTTTTATCAAAAATGGAGAAATGCTAGAACAAGTCTCTATGAAAG